>JBFIGS010000199.1:0-4982 GCA_041602195.1 Sediminicola sp.
ATGCTTATAATCTCCAAATTTCCACAACTCCATAGTATCTAAATGTGGAATTTCCCAGGGCTTTTTCCCAAACAGATCCAGTTTCGCGGGCAAATCAATACCATTGATGATCATTCTTCTGGCGATATAGGGAAAATCAAATTCCTTCCCGTTATGGCCGCAGAGTAAATAGTTGGGATGGTTGAAATAGGAATCCAGGAGATTTTTGAATTCCTTTAAGAGGTTTTTTTCCTCCCCGTGAAAACTGGTGACCCTTAGGGTTCTGGCTTCTCCCTTATGGGTGAAGTATCCTACAGAAATACATACGATCTTTCCAAACTCGGCCCAAATGCCAGCTCTTTCATAAAATTCTTCTGCCGTAAAATCTTCTTTACGCTGGTATTTTGATTTCAGTTCCCAGAGTTCCTGCTTTTCTCCATCAAGTTGTGAGAAAGTTTCGTGTTCAGGCACTGTTTCAATGTCGAGGAACAAGATGTGTTCCAGGTTTATTTTATGCAACATCTAGTATTTTTTTAAAAAAAGAAAGGCTTTGGCGTTGTTTATTTGAACAGAATCTTTTTCCATAAAAAATCCCAATTCCGTAAAAATAAGTTCTGCTTCAATACTATCATTTTTTGCTACAAAAACCAAATCCTTGTCCCTTATCGAATTAATGTCAATATAAGAGCTCAGCCTTTTAAAACCCTCTTTCATGGGGATTGTCAGCATTTCTTTTTGATCTTCTTGCTCTATGACCAATTCTGTCTTGGTGTTGCTAAAAAGCACCTTAAACGGACCTATCGTTAGATCTCTATTCTCATAGTCGTTAAAGTTCAAAGCTGCAAAATGATCATAATCCGAAATGTCATAGGAATGCACCTTTTCATTGGGATCGTAATAGCTGAAGTAATTGTTTCGATGGTCCATTATATCCTCTGCATCAGGGTCCAAATAAATCCCCAAGGAGTCCAATATGCGTTCTGTTGGTAAGTAACTATATCTGGTAGAAGTCTCTGTACTATCCTTAAATGCGTTATCTATGGAGATCCCCGTTATCTCGTTTAAAAGAGGGATGGCATCCCTTTCGTTGAGGTAGATTAGAATGGATCGAAGCTGTTCAAAATCTGAACCCGAAGCCACCCCCTTATTTTTTTTGATGTGGGTATAGACTTTTTCAAATTGTTTAGCCTGACTCTTCTTAGAGACCGAAAAAGCACCCCAAAAGCCAAAAGAGACCATCATGGTGATCAAAAATAGGGAGATGGGCAGAACGCGGAGCGACTTCTTTTTGCTGAGCAATAAGTACAGGGTATTCCCTGTAATCCAGAGAGCTAGGGCAAATACAAAATATCTGTTTTCTGTTATGCCGTAATCAGCAATACGTCTGGTGATGGCTATAAACAGCAAAATCAACAAGGGGCTCAATAAAATGTAAAATAGGGGGTAGAAGTAATTGATGGACCACGATTTTAAGGTCTTCTGTACCGGGTTGATCAAGACTTGGATCAAGAAGCCTAAAAAGGCCAATGCGGTTACCAAATAGGAGACCCACCCTTTGGGCAATTCCCAAGCAACAATAATTTTAATGCTATAGGCGTAAAGGATCAAAAGATACAACAAAGCCAAAGGAATAAGGATATAGGAGACCAGAACCTCAAGGGCCTTCTCGTATTTCACCTTTGTCTGTCCCATAATATCCCTTGGGAAGTTGGCCATAAAGATCCAGCTGTTTACAATGCCGAGGCAAACAATAAAAAGTTGACCGTAACGCTTGGCATCTAGGTTATAGTCGAACAAAAATTTTATAGCCGTCATTGCCAATACCAGGCCAAGGAAAAGAATTCCCGAAAAGAATAAACTTCTAACAATTGAGGTAGCCATGTTTTTTAAATAATTCCAATACGCCGGACTGTTCCATGTTAAGGCAAATGGTGCGAACAGTGCAAATAAATGTCCCGCCAAGAGGTATAAGAAAAAACGTGTAAAGAACTTGGGATTTATGTCGAATTCAATAAAGTCTGGTAATTGGATATAAAAGAGGAGAAGAAGCAGGAGAACCAAAATTTTTAGCCACCACCATTTTTTTGGTTTTGCGGTCTGCTCTATTAAAAATTGTGTGCCCAAGAGCCAGCTAACACCTAGGACGAGGGTCAATACCTTGCCGCCGTGCTCTTCAAAAAGGGCAGTAGGCTGGTATTCTATAATATAAATCCCAAAAAAGGCACCTAGAATTACCCAGCTTAGAGTCAGTGGAAATCTCTGGAAAGCATCCCTGGCTTTTGAAATGATTTCCCTTATTGATGGTAGGTGCATAGGTTGGTGTTTCTATATTAAAGATACATAATTTTGGATACGCTTTTAACACTAGGCCTTAACGGCCTATTTTTGAAAAAAGAGATCATCTAAATGGAGATGGAGTAGATTTAAGGTAAACCGACCAAGAAGTTGGTTTTATATTTAGGTTTTGGAGATGAATCATTCAGAATTAGGATTGAAAAATACAGAATATCCGATGAACTGTATTTTTTGGGAGCAGTAGGATCAAATGGGATACATCAACCAACTGAGTGGTCTGATTATTTTAAAAAAGGGATTGTTGTTTAGCCGGACTTTCGTGTTCCAAAAGCCATTTTTTACGGTGTAATCCCCCCGCATAGCCGGTCAAGGACCCATCACTTCCAATAACCCTATGGCATGGTACAATGATCCATAGCGGATTTTTGCCATTGGCGGCAGCAACTGCCCTTATCGCTTTAGGGTCACCCAAGGTTTTGGAGAGTTCCAAATAGGAAATCGTTTTTCCATAGGGGATTTGTTCAAGGGCCGCCCATACCATTTTTTGGAAGTCTGTACCTTCTGGATTTAAGGTTAGGCTAAACTGTGTTCGCTTGCCCTCAAAGTATTCATTGAGTTGGTATACGGCATCCTCCAATTCTTCGGGGATAACATCCGTTAATTTCTCCTCGGAGTCCAGTATGGTTACATTGGACAATCCGAATTCATCTCCTTCCAGTTTGGCAAATCCCATCGGGGTTTTTATGTAGACAGTTTCCATTAGTTTTCTGCCTTAGTATTATCTATGATACCGGTACGCAGTGCCCTATTCTGCCAATTTTTACGAGCTAATTGTTGTAAGTTCTCAATATCGTCACTTTCATCCATGATTTCAAGGCCCAATAATGTCTCTATGACGTCTTCCATGGAGACTAAGCCACTGACGGACCCATATTCATCTACAACCAAGGCTATATGTGCTCTTTTTGCTATAAATTGTTCAAATAATTTCGGGATGGGTTTGTTCCTTTCCACAACCAAGATGTCCCTTTTGATCTCAGATAGGGGAGTATCGCCATTTTCGTTGATTATAGCCTCAAGGACCTCGTCTTTTAGAACAAAACCTGAAATATTATCAACTCTATCACTATATACGGGGATTCTAGAAAATCTAAGGTTGGGATTTGCTTTAAAAAATTCTCTAATGGTCAATTTTTCAGAGGCCGTTTTCATCACTGTCCTTGGGGTCATGACGTCTTTGGCTACAATTTGGTCAAATTTTAGAAGGTTTTTGATCACCGTAGATTCTGATTTTTCAAATACGCCTTCTTCTTGGGCAATATCTGCCATTGCCGTAAAATCTTCCCTGCTAAGAATGCTTCCATGATGACCTTTGCCGCCAATGAGTTTGGTGAATAACTGCAAGACCCATAATAAACCAGTCCATTTTAGACCCAGGACCATTATTTTTAAGGTCTTTGCACTAAAATTCGCCAATTTTTTCCAATAGGTGGCGCCAATGGTTTTTGGTATGATCTCTGAAGCCACTAAAATTAAGATGGTCATGATGGTGGAAACGATTCCAACCATAGCTTCTTCTGTGAAAGGGATTCCGAAAAGACTTTTCGCTCTGCTGCCATAGAGTTCCACATAGGCTACTTTTGCCTGCACCCCCACTAGGATGGCTCCAACAGTGTGTGCAATTGTATTTAGGGTCAAGATGGCAATTAAAGGTTGGTCAACATCCTTCTTAAGATCTTCCAGGATTATGGCGAAATGTTTCCCCTCCTTCTTTTTCACATTGATAAAGGTTGGAGTAATACTGAGAAGTACCGCCTCCAAGATGGAACATATAAATGATACAAGGATGGAGATGATGGCAAATAAAATGAGTAGGCCCATATAGTTTTTAAAATTCTAAGGTAAGCATAATCTGAAAAACACAATAGCCCTAAACCATTAGATTGTAATCCTTATGTAAAATTCTATAGCGATCATATGAGATGTTCTATGGAAGAAGGAATGTTTAATCCCAGGAAATAAGCACCATAATATATTTCTTTTTACGCTGCGAACGAAACCTTTTGGTCTATTATGCCAAATGGTATCATGATATAATCGTGAATACAGATCTATAATAGTAAGTAAATTAAAAGTGAAGGTAATCAGTCTTAAGTATTTTGAATGTAGTAGATTACAAAATATTTATAGAGTATCTATTAATGAAAATGAAAGATGATTATTGATAATTTCAAAGTGTGTAGGGGACAAGATTACCACCCAGTATATTTTGGGGGTTCAATGTTGTTGAGGTTGAGGTATACGATCAATTGACCTCTGTGATGGGTCACATGATCCTGCAATAAGTTCAACATTTGAAACTTTGTTTTTTCCCCGGCGAAGAAATCCACTTTTGTTTTTAGGTCTTCAGGTGATGAGTTTTTTATGGCCTGCCCAACTAGGTCAAAAGCATTGGAGAGTTCTAAAATGGTTTGCGATTTTATATCGTTTCTTTCCTCTGTTGAATCATCTGGTTTTTTGAAATGAAAATAGGTGCTTCCAAGCCATTCCATATTTTGTTGAATATGATTTAACTGTTCCACAAAGGTCATTTCCCTGCTGGTAGGTTTGTAGTCGTATTTTTCAAGGGGCATGGACTCGGCAACCTCCAATAAGTAAGCCTTTGAATTCTCCCACTTCTCAAGAAAAGCGGGTATAGTCTGGTCCTG
>JBFIGS010000200.1:0-4910 GCA_041602195.1 Sediminicola sp.
CCAGATAAACGGTATCTTTTGAAAACTCCAAGTTTCCCATACTTGGTAAATATTCAAAATCTTTTCTACAAGAACTCCAAAGAATAGGCAAAAGAACCAATAGGACAACAAAACGAATTCCATGAATTTTGAACATTGTTTCTTCCTTGTTGATTTAGGTGAATATATTCTGGATTTCTTCAGACACCCTCATAGGTTTATAGGTAGTAGCATTAAGCATGCACCACTCCGTTTTTGCATGTACAATGGATGCATTGGTGACAGCGTCATACATTTCAACGATCCTTGTGGAGATAGCCCCTTTAGTTTTTGCTATGTACGTTCTAATTTTAATATGATCATTTAATTTGGCAGCACTTTTATAAGTGATGTTGTGATTCAAAACCACCCAAATAACATCTTCTTTTAAGCTTTCGGGGGCCTTTTTTTGCCAATGCTCCTTGGAGATATCCTGAATCCATTGTACATAACGAACATTGTTTACATGATTTAAATCATCCAAATCTTCCTGTTGTACGCGTATATCCTTTTCAAAAGGGGTCATGATGCTACTTTTTTAAGATATTAACCTCAAACAGCTTGTCCCAGTTTTTACCCGTTACAAAAAAGGTCTTTCTCCCGGGATGGTAGGCAACGCCGTTCAATACATCTAGATCAGCGTGCTGTTTTACTTTTTCCTTTAATCCGCCAAAATTCACAACGCCTTCAATTGCGCCACTTTGTGCATCAATGATCATCATGCTCTCCTTAAGATATACGTTGGCATATATCTTCCCGTCAACATACTCCAATTCATTGGTTTTATTGAAAATAGATCTATTGGTCACCGTTTCTATATACCCTTCTTCCTTCAAGGTCTCTGGATTTAAATTCCAAATTTTTTCGGTTCCATCGCTTTTTAGCAAATTCTTTCCATTATTACAAAGTCCCCAACCCTCCCTGCTTTGGTCATAGGTGAAGGTGTCAATTTTTTCAAAATTATCAAGGCTATAAATAAATCCCATACCACTTTGCCACGTCAATTGATAGATCTTGTTATTTAGGATAGTGATTCCTTCTCCAAAAAACGTTTTGTCAAGATCTATTTGTTTTAGAATCTTTCCCGACTTATAATCAACCTTTCGCAAAGAAGATTGTCCATTTCTTCCTGTGCTTTCATAGAGGGTGTCATTGTGGAATTCCAATCCTTGGGTATACGCTTTGATATCATGTGGATATTCATTCAGAACTTCATACGTATAGATTTGCGGGGATTTAGAGGCAAGAACCTTAATGTTTTTTGTAACATCTACCGTACCATCATCATAAGTTACCTTGGCCACTAGGGTCTTATTCCCCAGAGTAGGTATATTTAAGGTAATTTTACCATCATTGGGGGTCAATTCCATACCATCTATGCTGTATGAAACTGAATTAATTGTTTTTTGTTTGGGATTTCTCAGATCAATACTCACGGTCTGATTTTGCTGGAACTCCGACTTATTATCTTCCAATTGTATTTTGAAAAGCTTTGATGTTGTAGAATTGCCTCCTCCACAAGAAATAAACAGTACGGAAAATAATCCTAAAGCTATATATTTGAACCTCTTCATTTTACTGATTTTAAGTAGTAACCTTTGCTAAATTAGTACGGCTTTACTACATTTTTTTAATACTTTATTACTTGACATTGGTAAATTCAATAGGCCGTGTCAACCTACTTTTTTATCCCAACATTCTCTATGCCAATTAACTATAAAACCATGGAGAGTGACAGGATGCTGAGGCAAGGTATTTAATTAAATTAAGACTGTAAAATGATTGCGAAAAAATTAAAAGTTTGTATCTTTGCACCTGGCAAGTCCTACACGACTAGCTCCTGCAGAATCCCCCAGGGTGGGAACGCAGCAAGGGTATGCGGTTGTAGCAGTGCGATGTAGGTAGCTTGCCTTTTTTTGTACCCAAAACTTTCGTTAGTTTGGAACAACTCCTTTCCCTTACAAACGCATACAACCCCTTTTATCTCTTTTTTTATTCGTTATTTTGTAACCAATTTTTGAGGGTTATGGAAAATAAGGTTGTTTTGATTACCGGAGGTTCTTCTGGAATAGGAAAATCCATTGGAATATTTTTAACATCCAAAGGCTACAAAGTATACGGCACCACCAGGAGTGTGAATAAATATCCCGATTTTAATTTTTTCAGTTTGTTGGAGTTGGATGTTAATGACCCAACATCCATTAAGAAAGCTATTGATGACCTTCTTGAAAAGGAGGGAAGGTTGGATGTGTTGATCAACAACGCTGGTATAGGTATTACAGGACCTATTGAAGAAACTCCACATGAGGAAATACAGAAAGCCTTCAATACCAACTTTCACGGTCCAATCCATATGATGAAAGCTGTGTTGCCGCAAATGAGACAACAACATGCCGGTTTAATAATTAATATTACTTCCATAGCAGGTTACATGGGCCTACCCTACAGAGGCATATATTCTGCCACAAAAGGGGCCCTTGAATTGGTTACAGAAGCCATGCGAATGGAAACTAAAGATTTTGGTGTGCAAATCACCAACTTGGCTCCTGGGGATTTCGCGACCAACATTGCTTCAGGAAGATACCATGCGCCTATCAATTCCAATTCCCCATACAAAGAACCTTATGGGAATACCCTAAAAATGATAAATGATCATGTGGATGAGGGAAAAGACCCAATTTGTGTTGCCGAGACCGTGTATGACATCATACGGACTAAACATCCTAAAGTACATTATAAAGTAGGGGCTTTTATGCAAAAATTTTCACTCTTCTTAAAGAAAATATTACCAGACAAACAGTACGAGAAACTACTACTGAACCATTATAAGTTGTAATTTTGTATTAATTTGAAAAGGAGCCTGTGTTCATATATCTTGCTCCATTATTACTAACCTTTAAAATTAAGACAGCAAAATGAAATTTTTCATAGACACAGCAAATCTTCAACAAATAAAAGAAGCCCAGGAATTGGGAGTTTTGGATGGAGTAACAACGAATCCATCTCTAATGGCCAAAGAGGGCATCACTGGGAGAAATAATATTTTAAAACACTACGTTGATATTTGTAATATAGTAGAGGGAGATGTTTCTGCGGAAGTTATTGCCACTACATATGATGAAATGATCACCGAAGGAGAGGAATTGGCCGAATTGCACGAACAAATCGTTGTAAAGGTACCCATGATCAAAGATGGTATTAAGGCTATCAAGTATTTCTCAGATAAGGGGATACGCACAAATTGTACATTGGTGTTTTCTGCCGGACAAGCATTATTGGCTGCAAAAGCGGGAGCTTCCTATGTATCACCTTTTATAGGTAGATTGGATGATATTTCAACAGATGGTTTAAACCTTATTTCAGAGATCAGGCTTATATATGATAATTATGGTTTTGATACCGAGATATTGGCCGCTTCAGTAAGACATACCATGCACATTATAGATTGTGCAAAACTGGGCGCAGATGTCATGACTGGACCATTGTCTGCAATAGAAGGTCTATTAAAGCATCCATTAACGGATATTGGTCTTGCCAAATTCCTGGAAGATTATAAAAAAGGAAACTAGGAGAACCTAGATTTTAAAATCATAAAAGCCCTGTAGTTGTATCTACAGGGCTTTTATATTTTATATAATCGTTGGTTATTTAAGGGAATACAAATTATCAAAGGCATCAACAATAGCACCGTCCTTCATGGTGATGCACTTGTTTAATGGATATATGATCAAGGCATTTGTAAGTTGTTCAAAATTATCAGATCTAAATTGTAAATTTTTATCCAACCCATAATTTTCTATAATGCCCATCCATTGTGGCTGCTCAGTCTTATAATTGATGCCAATGTATCTCACATCCTTGTTCTTTGCTTGAAGCTCCTGTATTTTTTTATTGATATTTTCAAATTGCCTTTTCTGGGTTCCCGTCCAGAAATACAATACTACACTTTTACTATTGGTCAGTTCTCTAAGGGATACCTTTTCTCCAGCGGTATTCAAAAGCTCCAAATCGGGAATTTTATTACCGGGTTGTATATTCTGAATGCCACTGTAAAGTCCATCAATCTCCTTAATATGCTTGTTATTGCCAGATCTTTTATGGAAATCCTCAATGAAGGAATTATTGTTTTCTTTGTTATCATGAACTTTTAACAAATAATCCATCGCCACATTTCGGAAAAGATTGTCCCTTAAGCTGTTCTCTTTTACCAAGCTATCTATAAGCTTTAGTTTGTGAAGGTTATAATGTAGTTGACTCTTTATCTTTCCACCTCCATTTGCGCATTCTTCAGCACAATCCATATAGGACATATTGCCTATATTGTAAATCATATAGTTGTAATAGGGCCTAAAATAGGTGAGATTGGTGTTGTTGTAATCTATATTCTTCCGATACCCGTAAAAATTACTGGAGAGCTCGTGAATGGATTTTTCTCCTACTTTTCTTCTATGCTTAAAAGGATATTTTTCGTAGTAGGCATAATAGGTATAGTCGATGTTGGCCCTTGCTAGTTCCAATGCCTTTTTAGATAAGGGTATGTCGTTCTCCAATTCCATTAAGAGTTGAAATTTGGATTTTCTAAGGGAATCTATTTTTTTACTGAAGGCTTCGGGCTCCAACTCATAAAAATTATTGATTGTCGGCTCCTCTTCCTCATAGGTAAGGAACATTTCCAAAAGAAAATTGTTGATTCCTTCCCCCGTACCGGAAAAAACCAAAGATTCGTCAAAATCAGAGGTGTTAAGGCGTATTGTTAGACTATCCCCTTTTTCCAAATAAACATATTGAAGCTCTGGATGATGGTCAAAATGGTACAGACCTTCTTGTATCGAATCCAATTTTAAAGTAAACCTATTGTTTTCATCCAACTTGGCAGAATCTATAATAACTTC
>JBFIGS010000201.1:0-4898 GCA_041602195.1 Sediminicola sp.
AGAATGTGGACGGATATACTTTCTATATTCAGGGGTAATTTCAAGAGCAATGTGCAGTAAATATGCCCTTTGATTTAAAACCGCTCGTACGTTATTCGGTCACCAACAGCCAATCCCCATCGATCTGCAAGACCGGCATTGATTTCCAAAACATATTTGATGGGAACCTGGGAGGATAGGCTAGTTTCATCAAAGGGTTTGGCCTCCTTTTGAAAGCTCACTATGTTTAAATTTTCATCTATGAAGATCAGGTCCAAAGGAATCTCAGTGTTCTTCATGTAAAAGGAATGCATGGCAACATCAGGGAAGACAAACAACATCCCCTGTTCCTCCTTCATGCTTTTACGGTACATAAGGCCTGTCGCCGTTTCATATTCGCTTTCCGCAATTTCAATGGCCAGAGAAGTGATCAAAGAATCCCCATCTTTCTTAAAGATAGAGAGATCCCCTTCTTTTGTAAAAGTGATAGGGGTTGTTTCCAATGCTTTTTTAGGTTCCTCCTTACAGGAAGTCTGCAAAAGAAGTATTCCAAGAAAAAGGAACATAAATAGCCTAGTGCTGAAAATCATGGAAAATTAGTTTTATGTTATTTGACTCCGGATTTTTGTGGGCGGAACATAAAGTAAAGGCCAATAATGATAAATGGAATGCTCAACCATTGCCCTGTTGATAACAAACCTAAAGATTCTTCAAATCCACCTTGACTTTTCTTTACAAATTCTACGAAGAAACGAACCGTCCAAAGGAGAACTAGGAATAGGCCAAAGAGGTACCCGGTCTTATCTTTTTTATCGGTCTTCCAATACAGGAAGTACAAAATAAGGAACACGAAAATATAACATATTCCTTCATATAACTGTGCAGGATGGCGGTAGGGGATAGCCTCCAAAACTTCGGAAAACCTCGGATCCGTTTCAATAAGTTTATAAGCGCCGCTCACCGTTCTTTCTTTGGTTATGGCCAAGGCCCTGGAAGCGGACAGGTCATCCGAATCCCGAATAAACCTGGTAGCGAAAGCAAAGGATTTGTCTACTACCTTTCCGTTGATCTCTGAATTGAAAAAGTTGCCCAAGCGCACACAGAAGGCCCCAATAGCTACAGGAATGACAACTCGGTCCAAGATCCACAGCAATTTAAATTCTGGATATTTCCTTGTGTACAGGTACATTCCTATGATGACTCCAATCGCAGCACCGTGACTTGCCAAACCGGCAAATCCTGTAAATTCGTAACCGTTGATAAAACCAAAAAGGGTGCTTCCAGCGTTTTCCCTAATAGGTAGCAATATTTCCAAAAGATGGTCCTTGTAATATGGCCAGTCGTAAAAAAAGACATGGCCCAAACGTGCTCCCAACATGGTGGCCAAAACGGTATGGATAAAAAGGGAATCCAACTGTTCGGCAGTTTTATTTTCCCTATCAAAGATTTTTTTCATGATGAACCAACCAAGTGCAAAGGCGGTGATCCAAAGAAGGTTGTAATATTTTATTTGAAGGAAACCTAAATTGAACAGGGTTTCGTTGGGGTTCCAGGTGAAGCCTAAAAAATACATTAGCATCTAAATTTTAAGAAGCTAAGATAACCAATTAGTGGTAAAAGGAATTTGTTGGAAAGATAAATTTAAAAGGGTGTGATAACCTTTTAAGGCACAGGGTCATAGCCTTTTCCGCCCCAAGGGTGGCAACTGAAAATACGCTTTATGGATAACCATCCCCCTTTGAACAAACCGTGTTTTTTTAAGGCTTCCATAGTGTACTGGGAACAGGTAGGAGAATATCTGCAACTTGCTGGGGTAAGGGGAGAAATAAGGTGCTGGTACAATTTCACCAACAATACAAAGGGAGCTATTGCAATTTGTTTTAAAGAAAGCTTGCCCATGTTTTTGGTCTTAATTAGCCAGGTGAAATTTCTTGAGTTCCATAAATAAAATACCTAATGTTGATGCTTTAAAGGCCTTATTTAGGATACACTAAAAGTAGTGCCTTCTTTTCCGTCTTTTAACTGAATGCCCAAAGCAGCCAATTGGTCCCTGATTTTATCGGATGTTGCAAAATCTTTGTTGGCACGTGCCTCATTTCGCAATTGAATCAATAGATCTACAACGCCAGGCAGCTTATCCGAATCTCCTTGTGCATCTACTTTATGATCCAGGCCAAGAACATCAAAGATAAAACTGTGCATGGTTTCCCTTAATGTATTCTTGTCCGCCTCTGAAATGTTTTCTTTGCCTTCTTTGATCTGGTTGATATGCTTTACAGCTTCAAACAAGGTCGCGATTAAGATAGGTGTATTAAAATCATCGTTCATGGCATCGTAGCATTTCTGCTTCCATAATGTCACGTCAAAGTCCGAATTGGCAGCGGTTTCCAATTTGTCCAGCAGGTCCAGGGAATCCATCAATTTATGGAACCCTTTTTCTGAGGCCAAAAGCGCTTCATTGCTTAAATCCAGTATGCTGGTATAATGTGCCTGCATCATAAAAAACCGTACGACCGTGGCGGTAAAAGGCTTGCTTAATATATTGTTCTCCCCAGAAAACATTTCATTTGGGAGAATGTTGTTTCCAGTGGATTTAGCCATTTTTTTACCGTTAAGGGTAAGCATGTTGGCATGCATCCAATAGTTTACCGGTGAGTGGCCATTACTGGCTTCGGCTTGTGCTATTTCACATTCGTGATGTGGGAATTTTAAATCCATTCCTCCACCATGGATATCAAATCTTTCTCCAAGGTATTTTGTGCTCATGGCCGTACATTCCAAATGCCATCCCGGAAAACCATCTCCCCAAGGGGAAGGCCATCTCATGATATGCTGTGGTTCGGCCTTCTTCCAAAGTGCAAAATCCTGAGGACTTTTTTTCTCGTCCTGTGCGGCAAGTTCACGGGTATTGGTGATCATATCCTCCAATTTTCTACCGCTCAACTTACCGTATTCATAAGATTGGTTGAACTTGACCACATCAAAATAAACCGATCCATTTACTTCGTATGCAAATCCTTTTTCCAGAATAACCTTGATGATCTCTATTTGTTCTATAATGTGCCCTGTGGCCGTTGGCTCAATGCTGGGCGACAAGAAATTAAATTTCTGTAGGGTATTGTGGAAATCAACGGTATATCGCTGAACGACTTCCATAGGCTCAATTTGTTCCAGCCTCGCTTTTTTTGCAATTTTATCCTCTCCCTCATCTGCATCGTTCTCCAAATGTCCTGCATCCGTAATATTTCGGACATACCTTACCTTATAGCCCAAATGCTTCAGATATCTAAAAATCATATCAAAAGACATAAAAGTCCTGCAATTTCCCAAGTGCACATTGCTGTAAACGGTCGGACCACAAACATACATACCTATATGGCCTTCGTTTATAGGTTCAAAAATTTCTTTTTTGCCGGTTAGGGAATTGTAAATCTTTAGGGTTTGGGATTTATAAAGCTGCATTGCCAATTGAAGAATTAAAAGTTGGTGTCCAGATTAATGAAGTTCAAGAACTCCTTTCTCACTGCGTCATCTTTAAATTTACCACCGTATTCTGCTGTTACGGTACTACTTTCTATATCTCGTATTCCTCGTGAATTAACACAAAGGTGTTTGGCATCTATCACACAGGCAACATCCAGGGTGCCCAATACTTTTTGTAATTCGCGTACAATTTGAATATTCAATCGTTCTTGAACTTGTGGTCTTTTGGCAAAATAATCCACAATCCTGTTCATTTTGGATAAACCAACAACGGTACCATTGGAAATATAGGCAACATGTGCCCTTCCAACGATGGGTAATAAATGGTGTTCGCAGGTGGAGTAGAGGGTGATATTTTTCTCCACAAGCATCTCGCCATATTTATATTTATTTTCGAAGGTGGAGGCTTTAGGCCGTCTGTTGGGGTGCAATCCCCCAAAAATTTCATCAACGAACATTTTGGCTACCCGGTTAGGGGTTCCCTTAAGACTATCATCTTCCAAATCCAGTCCAAGGGTCAACATTATTTCTTTAACGCTTCCCTTTATTCTTTTTATTTTTTCCTCATCACTCAAAACGAAGGCATCCTCTCTTAAAGGCGTCTCCTCAGCAGAAGAAGCATGGTTGTCTCCCATCTCTTCAAAATGCTCTTCTAATGCGCTATCCACTTTCATTTAGTTATAACTTTTTAAGGAGGCAAAGATATACATTAAATGCCACTTTATGCCATGTATGGGGTGTTTGACAACATAAATTAGTGTTAAGGTGCGACTCTCATTATTTTTAAACCTGCAAATAGGAATTGATTTATGAAAAGGCTTACTGTACTGTTATGGTTGCCATTATTATTTGGGATACAAACTGTCTTTGGGCAAATATCTCCAGATTGTAGTGAGGCTATTCCTATTTGTAGCAATACCCCGGTCAATGGAGGAACAAACGACTATGGTATTGATGATTTTAACGGTGCAGCCACTTCTGGCTGCTTGGAGACTTCTCTTAGTGGTTTTATCGAAGACAATTCCGCATGGTACAGATTTAGAACTTCAGCCGCGGGGCAGCTAGGATTCAATATAGGTTTTGACGCATCTGAAGATTGGGATTTTGCCCTCTACAAAGCCAGTGATTGTGGTAGTCTGGGAGAGCCTGTGCGATGTAATTTTTTTGACAATCGAGATAATCTTACCCATATGGGGGTGGGGGAAGACCCTACAGGGAATACGGAATCCATTTTGTATGATGAATGGTTAGAGGTTGCCCCAGGGGAAGATTATTATTTGTTGATCAACAATTACAGCAATAGCAACTCTGGATTCTCCATTCAATTCTCAGGCAGTATTTTTGAGACAAATCCAAACGATGCCCTGGATTGTTCCATTATCACTAATTTACTGGGACCACCGCTGGTAGCATGTGACAATGAAACCATAGTTCTA
>JBFIGS010000202.1:0-4890 GCA_041602195.1 Sediminicola sp.
CTGAGGGGAGTAATGGTATTCCGATCGGAGCCTTTAACGTGCCCCAGGGATCGGTTAGAGTAACCGCCGGGGGTCGCCAATTGCAAGAGGGGATAGATTATACCGTAAACTACCAAGCGGGAACAGTGCAGATTTTAGATCCAAGCTTGGAGGCTTCCAATACCCCTATTAATATCTCCGTGGAGAACAATGCGGTATTCGGCCAGCAGAGCAGAAGGTTTACAGGGGTAAATGTGGAGCACCAATTCAATAAGAATTTTCTATTGGGCGCCACATTGTTGAATCTTAATGAACGTCCCTTGACCCAAAAATCGAACTATGGGGTGGAGCCGGTCAACAATAGTATTTTTGGCGTCAACGGAAATTTTTCTACCGAAGTGCCTTTCCTTACAAGATTGGCCAATAAATTGCCCAATATAGATACCGATGTGCCTTCTAATGTATCGGTAAGAGGAGAGATAGCTTGGCTACAGCCCGGATCACCTAAAAATGCAGATTTTGAAGGGGAAACTACAACGTACGTGGATGATTTTGAAGGGGCACAGTCCCTTATAGATATACGCTCTTCCCTAGGTTGGTCTTTGGCCAGTACCCCGGTAGAATTTGCAGATGGAAAGAGCGGATTGGAAACAGGATATCAAAGAGCGAAAATGGCGTGGTATACGATCGATCCCATTTTTTACACCAATCAAAGGCCTTCAGGAATTACAGATTCCGATGTTTCTACCAATCCCACTAGAAGGGTATTTATAGATGAGGTTTTTCCACAGGTAGATATTGCACAAGGACAAACCACGGTTCAGAGTACATTGGACGTTTCCTATTTCCCAAATGCAAAGGGACCATACAACGACAACCCAAATTTTGCTGGAGAACAGCCGAACTCTAAATGGGGAGGAATCATGCGTTCCTTGAGCAGCACCAATTTTGAGCAGTCCAATGTGGAGTTTGTCCAATTTTGGGTATTGGATCCATATGTAGATGGGAACACCACCTCCAGTGGGGAATTGGTCTTCAACTTTGGTAACATCTCCGAGGATATTCTAAAAGATGGTAGAAAGCAATATGAGAATGGTTTGCCAGGCGTAAATAGCAACGATTTGGTAACTCCTACTGCCTGGGGAAAAGTACCCGCAACCCAATCTTTGGTATATGCCTTTGATACCAATGAAACCAACAGGGGGTTGCAGGATTTAGGTTTTGATGGTCTTGATGATGCTTCTGAAGCATCAATCTATGCCAACAACCCTGGCAATGACCCCGCCTTGGACAACTACCAATATTACCTGAATAGGGAGGGGAGTATTTTAAATAGATATTTGGATTTTAACAACCCACAAGGAAACTCTCCTGTGCAGGTCACCAATACCAATAGGGGCTCCACCACCTTGCCCGATGTGGAGGATATAGATAGGGACCTTACCATGAATACGGTCAACAGTTATTATGAATATCGTATCGCCATTAAGCCCAATACCACTATTAACGACAAATATGTAACCGATATTAAAGAAGGGGTTACCCCTCAATTGCCCAATGGCACAACGTTGAACCGTCGTTGGATACAGTATAAAATCCCACTTAGTGATTTTACCGACGCCGTGGGTGGTATCAGTGATTTTAGGTCCATTAGCTTTATGCGTATGTACCTCACTAATTTCTCAGATAATGTGGTCCTTCGTTTCGCAACCTTGGATCTTGTTCGTGGCGATTGGCGTACCTACACAAATTCCTTGCAACCAGAGGTTGATAACAACCCTGCTGATGATGGTACCTTTGTGGATGTGAATACGGTGAATATTGAAGAAAACAATGGAAGAACACCTATACCATATGTCCTGCCTCCTGGAGTCATCAGGGAACAATTGAACAACAACAATACTATAATTCGCCAAAACGAACAATCTCTTTCCTTTGTGGTAGAGAATTTAGAATCCGAGGATTCAAGGGGAGTGTTCAAAAATGTGAATATTGATATTAGACAGTATGAGCGTTTAAAGATGTTCATGCATGCCGAAAAAATTGTGGATAGTGATTATACCAATGACGAAACCCCTTTGGTAGGTTTCCTAAGAATTGGAACAGATTTCAGCCAAAACTTTTACCAAATAGAACTTCCATTACAGTTTACGCCATTCGGGTCTTCTTTGGATACTGATATTTGGCCAGAAGTGAATGAGATCGACATCCCTTTAAATGACCTCTCTAAGGTGAAGTCTTTGGGCATATCCAACCAATCCCTGAATACGGTCAACTATTATGAAATTGTTGACGGGGATGTTATAGCTGTTGATGAATTTGCGCCGAGAACACCTGGAAGGGCTCGTATTGGAATACGGGGGAATCCATCCTTGGGGAGTTTAAGAAGTGTAATGGTGGGGGTGAAAAACATTGATAATTTACCAGCTCGAGGTGAGGTCTGGTTCAATGAATTGCGACTTGCCGGTCTGGACAATAATGGCGGATGGGCTGCCGTAGCTGCCGTGGATGCCAATATTGCCGATTTTGCCAACTTCTCGGCTACGGGTAGCAAGAGTACTTCAGGCTTTGGGGGCATAGATCAAATGCCGAACGAGAGATCAAGGGAGGACGCTATTTCTTATGACGTGGTGACCAATGTGAACGTAGGTCAATTACTGCCAAAAAAATGGGGGATTCAATTGCCCTTCAATTATGGGATATCAGAACAACTAATAACTCCCGAATTTGATCCCGTATACGATGATTTAAAATTGGAGGACAGAGTGGCCACAGCTGGTTCTCAGGCTGAAGCCGATGCCATTAAGGAGCAGGCCGAAGATTATACCAAAAGAACGAGTATCAACCTTATTGGGGTCCGAAAAAATCGTGGGGAGGAAGCCGATGCAAATTTTTACGATGTTGAAAACTTCACCTTCAACTACTCCTATAATGAAACGGACCATAGGGATTTTGAAATAGCGGAGTTAAGAGATCAGAACGTGGTAACGGGAATGGTCTACAACCATAACTTTAAACCAGCTTCTGTGGCTCCTTTCGCTAAGCAGGATTCCTTGTTCAATGGGAGGTATTTGAAATGGTTGAAAGATGTAAACTTTAACTTATTGCCGACGAGTATTGCCATCAATTCCAATATCAACAGATCTTTTAACCAACAACGTTTTAGGGATGTATTGGAACCAGGGGTAGAATCATTGGATCTGCCGGTATTACAGCAGCGTAACTATCTTTTTAATTGGCAATATGCTTTAAACTATAGCCTGAGCAAGTCGTTGCGATTAAATTTAACAGCTTCCAATAATAACATTGTCCGTAACTATTTCGCAGAGGAAGGCAATGATGATTCCGGTATAGATCCGGCCCTAGGATTGTGGGATGGTTTTTGGGATGTTGGAGAGCCCAATAGGCATGCGCAGCAGATGCAATTGAACTATGAGGTGCCTTTTAACAAAATACCGGCATTGGATTTTATCAATGCCCAATACAGTTATACCAGTAATTTTGACTGGCAAAGGGGAGGAGATGCACTAAATGAAATTGCAAGACTGGAACCCGGACAGGAAAACGTATCCATCAATACCATCCAAAACGCCAATACGCATACAATTACCGCCTCTTTGGGGATGCAGAAATTATACGATTATTTAGGGCTGAAGAAAAGAAGCGCCAAAGATGTGGTAAGTGTCAATTCCACAAGGAGGGATAAGGCAGGCAACCTTTCTAAAAAAGCCGAGGCAGAACAAAAAGCCCAAAAGAAAACCAGTGGCCTATTCAATACTGCCGTGGATATCTTGACCATGGTAAAAAGGGTCAATTTTAATTACAGCGAGAATAATGGGAAGGTACTTCCTGGATATACCAGATCCATCGGGTTTATAGGTACGGCCAAGCCAACAATAGGTTTTGTTTTTGGGAGTCAGGCCGATGTGCGTTTTGAGGCTGCCCGGAATGGATGGCTGACCACTTTTACAGAGTTCAACCAACAATTTATAGAACGTACCAACAAGCAATTGAACATCACCGCAACGGCACAGCCCATAAAAGATCTTACCATAGATTTGGTGGCCGACAGGCAGTATTCAGAAAGCTATCAGGAAAATTTCAAGGTGAATGAATTGGGGGACGGCTCTTTTGAGTATGAAAATTTACTGGGGAACAATTATGGGAACTTCAGTATTTCTACGGTAATGATAGGCACCTCTTTTGGAAAAAGCGATGAATTTACTTCAGAGAGCTTTGAAGAGTTTAAAAATAATAGAATCACTATTGCCAACAGGTTGGTGTCCGATAGGGGACAGGGAACAGGTCAGTTGGACGCAGATGGTTATCCGGAACGATATGGCAAGAACCAGCAAGAAGTCTTATTGCCGGCCTTCTTTGCGGCCTATACGGGACAAGATGTGAATAGGGTGAACTTGGATGCCTTTAGGGATATTCCAATTCCCAACTGGAATATAAAGTATACCGGTTTAATGCAGAACAAGTGGTTTAAGAAGAAGTTTAAGCGTTTCTCCCTGAGTCATGGGTATAGGGCAGCTTACAGCATCAATTCCTTCCAGACCAATTTAGAGAAACAAAATACTTCCATTGACCCGGAGAACGGCGACTTTCTGCCGGACAATATTATTAATAATGTGGTTTTGACAGATCAGTTCAATCCCTTGATGAGGGTCGATTTTGAAATGAAAAACTCCATGAGCGTAGTGGCGGAAGTACGGACGGATAGGGCGTTGTCCTTGAGTTTTGATAACGACCTGCTCACCGAGATCAATGGAAAAGAGTATACTGTTGGTTTGGGATACAGATTTAAGGATGTAAAATTGGTGACCAATATCGGGGGTGAGAAACAACGCTTCAAAGGGGATCTGAATTTGAAAGCAGATGCAACCTTAAGAGACAATGTGACCATCA
>JBFIGS010000203.1:0-4881 GCA_041602195.1 Sediminicola sp.
CGTTACAGTAATATTTAAAATGTGCTCAGCTTTGTCCTTATCATAATATTTGATGGCATTCGATACCAGGTTTCCTAAAATAATCTCCAGCCTTTTCTTATCTGAATAAAAATCACCTTCTTGGGTGATATTAATAGTAGATTTAGGGTTGGAATTGATATTCATATATTTCAAACTCTCCCAAACAGACGCTATTAATTCTTCAAAATTAATTTTTTCTGCCGATACTTCTGTTCTTGCATTTACAGAGTAATCAAAAATACTTCTGATAAATACATCCATTTTATCAATTGTAGTGGACATCAAGGATAAAGGCTCCTTTAATTCTTCATTTTCAGGTTTTAGGATCATTTCCATAATTTGTATCAATCCTCTTAAAGAAGTTAAGGGAGCTCTTAAATCATGGGACGCACTGTAAACAAATCGGTCCAATTCTATATTTGCTTTTTGTAACTCCTCATTTTTTCGGGAAAGTTCATCCTTGATCAATTTCTCTTTGGTAACGTCCTGTATCGTCCCTTTTAATATCAAGTCCTTCCCGTTTACACTATTTACGACTTCACAAATCTCATGTATATATTTAAGGTTGGCATGGTTGGTTTTTACGTAATAACCAATTTCATAGCCTTCTTCATTTTTTACCGCATTGTTTACAAGTTCATTGAATTTATCGAAGTCTTCGGGCTGGCATCTAGACCTATATTGTTCAAATAAGTCCTCTTGGGATTCCTTGGCAATTTCTAAAATATTGTACATCTCATCAGAAAAAAATACTTCTTTGGTCTTCGGGTTAAATTCCCAGTTCCCTATTTTCGCCAACCGCTGTGCTTCTTTTAATTTTGCATTGGAATCTTCAAGTTTTCTTTCGATAGTCTTAAGTTGGGTTACGTTGGTATGTGAAATTACCAATTTGTCCAATGCTGCACCAAAAGGCACTATTTGCAGGGTAAACCAACGTTCTTCTTTAGGTGAATGGCATGGGTACTCCATTTTAAAACTGGATTGTTTATTATTTAGAACGGATAGTAGTCCCTCTAAAGCTTTTTGTGACAAGGTATCTCCCCTAGTAATTGCGTTCTCACATTCCTTTAAATAATTGCTTCCAACGGAAGTACGGGCCAAATTAAGCTCCCCATTTTCAAGGGAAAAGTCTTTCCAGGCCTTATTTACAGCTAAAATTTCACCTGTTTTATCTATTACCGCAATATGGGCACTCAAAGATGATAAGATGCCCTTGTTAAAGGCCTCACTTTCCTGTAAAGCTTCTTCAGTTTTCTTTTGTTCTGAAATATCTGAAAAGTACATTGTTATCCCATCGGAAGATGGATACATTCTAATGTATAACCATCTATCAAGTGGAGGATAATAGTCATTCAGTGATTGTATTTGCTTAGTTTCTCTTGCTTTTTGAAGAGCCATATTAAATGGGCGCTCTTTATCATCTGGATATACAGACCATATATGCTTTCCCATTAAACTGCTTGGCGCTCTTTCCATAATTTCCGCCGCTTGCTTATTAATATATGTATAATTCCCATTTTTATCCAGTGTAATAATCCCATCCGAAATACTTGTTAGAATTTTTTCAAATTTTACCTTCAAAGCTTGTTCGGAACTCTCTTTTTCAATTTTGAGGTCCAAATATTTTTTTTTGTAGGTGAATATGGAAAAAATATCCCGTTTTTGATCGGCAATAAAAGAAGTGGATATTACCACTTTATCAATATAGGTCAAATAGATATAAAGGATGATGGAAAACAATAGTGCTGAAAAAGATTTTCCGATAATATGTCCTGTTAGCGAGGGTCCATAATTTGAAGTGCCATAAAAAAGCACTTTGTTAAAAGCTAAGGCATCAAACATCAAAACGGTCCATAGCGATAAAAAGAGGACAAAAAAGAAAAACGGTTTTTTAATTTTGGCAACTAAAAACTGATAAATACTCACCATTAAGATGAAATCAACGAATAAAATGATTGTACCTATAATAAAGAATTTGTAATTAATGTTGAAGAGTAGAGTGGAGTTTAAATTAATTTCATCGAATTGCATTCTTATAAAATAATCTTGGGCAGAAATAATTTCAAACAACATCGTTAAAAAGAGGTTTGAGACTAGGATACCTATAATGAGGGCTCTTGCGCTCACCACACCTTCCTTGATATAGATAAGTAAAACAGCAAATAAAAGCGCGCTGAATAAAATAACTGATCCGGGATATATGGGGTATTCCCCCAAAAATTTAAAGCCGCTCAGGTTTTCCAGGTTGACTTGAAAATATTGTAAACATCCGAGAAGTATGTACAATGGCGCTAAACCTAATTTTTCCCTCAGATTAAAAAATACAAGAATGCAAATAGATACTAATAAAAAATGAATTAGAATCGAAGTAAGGACATACATAAAATACTTTTAAAAACAATTTAAGAATTTCTTCAATTAAAAAAACCATTTTGAACCAAATTGTAGTTAATCATTGTATAAACTGCATGAATGGTTAGTTAGCTTACATTTTCCATTATAATTCTTGGGATTTGAGAATGATATAAGACCTGAAATCCAACTCCGTTCATTAAAGAAAGATAATTAGCACTTCTAAGAATAAATAATGAATGTTCCAAGGTCCAAAAATCCTTACTTCTAAAATTCTAATGGGACTATTGGTCATTATCTTCTTTCCAATATTGCCTTATATTTTAGGATTACCGAAATTATCGTAAATTCAGAATTATAGAAATCATGTTAAAGAATGAAAAATTCGATACTTATTCTTGGTGTTCTGACCATGTTAATGGCCTGCAATTCGAAGCCCAAGCAACAGAAAGAAGAAAAACAACTTACAGAAAAAAAGGTTCCCAATGTGGTTACCAGCGATATAGAAGCAGGCATCAAAGCCAATATTGCTAAAAAGGTAGAAGAGGGTGGTGGGTATTTCCTGATCACCACGGAAGATCAAGAATTGCAACTGCAACTGGTGCGGGTACATACAGAATACCTTTCCAATTTAGGGCCACAACGTCATTTTGCCTGTGTGGATCTGGCAGATGTCGGTGGGGATGTATACGATGTGGATTTTTTCTTGGAAGGCGATCCGGGCAGCATGACCGTTACTGAAACCACCCTTCACAAACTCAATGGGAAACCCTTTTATACCTGGAAACAGCGGAAGGACAAAACCTGGTATAGAATGCCTGTCCAGAATGCCTCCACTGATTTACTAGGAGTCGTAGAAGGGGAGGACGCTTTCGAATTTCGATACGAGGTTACCTTGCCAGAAATGGCAGCACCGGCAAAGATATGGCTTCCCATTCCTCAAACCGATCGCTTTCAAACTGTTGAACTACAATCTATAACGGCTCCCGTGGGACATCGGATAATCAAAGAAAAGAAATATGGCAATTCCATTTTATATATGGAACTATCTCCAGAACATAGCGGTAAGAAAGTTGACCTTGTCTATGATGTGAAACGGCGGGAAAAAAATCCCTATACCGAAGATGCTGACCCATTGCCCTATCTGGATGCCAATATTTTGTTGCCCATTGGTGACCGATTTGAAGTGCTATCAGATTCCATTATTGGTGACAAACGCAAGGAAGGCACTATTATGCAGGCAAGAGCCTTATATGATTATATTATTGACAATATGCGCTATATCAAAGCTGGAAAATACGGAACTGGGGATGCTGTCTATGCCTGCAGTGCCCTAACCGGAAACTGTACCGAATTCCATTCTTTGTTTATTTCCCTGGCCAGGTCGGCAGGTATACCTTCACGTTTTGCCGTAGGGGCTTCTATCCCTTCAGATCGTGACGAAGGGGGCATAGATGGCTATCATTGTTGGGCAGAATTTTATGCCGAGGGTAAATGGTGGCCCGTAGATATAAGTGAAGCAAATAAGTACACTGCCTTGGCCACCTACTATTTTGGTCGGCATCCGGCCAATAGGATTGAATTCACGAAGGGTCGCGACCTTCAGCTCGACCCCGGTCCCCATTCAGGGCCCATCAATTTTCTAGCATATCCGGTTATGGAAATAGGAAAGGAGCCGGCATTCCCGAAAACATTTTTTTCATTTCGCAGGAAGACGGCACCTCTGACCTCAGAATCTCTGTAATACTATCCCGATACGGAGTCTGTAGGGTGTTCCTGGCCTTCAGGGTGTTCTTCCCCTTCTTTGGCGGGATGTTCTTCCCCTTCTGGGTGTTCATCAGATTCCGAATGGATTTCCTGCTCTTCCGTTTTTTCCTTTTCCTTTTGTTCGCGGCAGGATGTAAGTGTGCTGGCAGCTAAAAAACTACATAATAACATTGCCAAGGTGAAGAATTTAAGTTCTTTTAAACGAGTCATACCTATGGGTTTTTGTAAGAATTAAAATAAAATACGGTTATAAGTAATTGATAATGTTAAATATAACAAATTTAAAAGACCCGTAAGTATGACAGAAAACTTTCTTTTTTAATTATAAAGAGAGTCCTTGAACCATAGATTCAATAGAATTCCTGTAATATGTTTTATATTTATTTAGAATCAATTCTGTTCTAACAATTTAAATCCATCTTCCAATACCACTAAATAGCATGAAGTCGCACGCCAAGTCCTATTTTAAAAACCCCAGAAATTCAAAAATCATTTCTTCAAGTATCCAGTTGGGACTATTGGCAATCGCCTTCTTGTTTTATTCATGTTTCAATGGTAATGAGACTTCGGCAGCACACCCCGATTATGACCAATGGAGACACTATCTAGGGGGTCCGGATAGAAATCATTTTTCAACGCTTGATCAAATTCACAAAGAAAATCTTGATCGCCTAACCGTGCTATGGTCCTATGATGCCCCAGATATGGGCCAAATGCAGATGAATCCCATTATTATAGACA
>JBFIGS010000204.1:0-4865 GCA_041602195.1 Sediminicola sp.
ATCCCAAAATAGTATTGGCCTTTTCAAAGAGCTCCTGCGCCAAAGGATATTTTTCATAAAGATCTAACCCCATTCCAACAAATTGCGCTCCTTGACCAGGAAATATATATGCGTTCATTTTATTTAAGTTTAAGTTGGAACAAAAATAAGATTTTTGAATTAATGAGGCGTATTTGTGCTATGGTTCCAGTCACTAAATGTAATTTTCTACCTATTATAATGTCTCATTATTATTTGGCTGGACTCGATATGCTTCTCTAAATGGCTAAAAAAGACTTAATATATCTCGACTGCGCTCGATATGACATGCGAGTGAATAGATGAATACTACAAGACTCTCAACATCTGAACAGAGATCGAGAAGAAGCAAATGGAGGCTGGGAATTTCATACAATCAGGACTCGATTGCGCTCGACCCGACATAGAAAAATTAACAAAGCCCCTATTCTTCCTTGAACCAACCGGAGTATTTCACATAGGCATTGGCGATCCTATCGACCTCTCCAGAGCTAAGTTCCGGACTTATATCCTTGATTTTTTTTGCTGGCATCCCAGCAAAAATGGTTCCAGCAGGCACATGGGTCCCTTTGGTAAGGACTGCTCCGGCAGCAATAATGCTGTTGCTTTCTACCACACAATCATCCATTATAATACTACCCATCCCAATGAGCACATTATCATGAATGGTACACCCATGAACCAAGGCATTATGCCCTATGGAAACATTGTTCCCAATGGTAGTGGCAGCTTTTAAATAGGTACAGTGTATAACCGCCCCATCCTGGACATTTACCTTGTTCCCCATTTTTATGAAGTTAACATCACCCCGTAAAACGGCATTGAACCATATGCTACATTGACTGCCCATGGTCACGTCCCCAACAATGGTGGCGTTATCAGCGATATAACAATCTTCTCCTATTACTGGTGTTTTTCCGTTTACGGTCTTAATGATCATTGCCTAAATATTTGTGTTCCATTACGTTTATATCTTTACTCAAAATACAACAATAGCTGTTGCTTTCCTACCACCCGACACCAACAATCACCTTCCTCCGGATCGCACCACACTCCTCCATTTCCCTTGGCGTACGTATAATCTTTTTCATGGTAAACAGGTAGGAACTGTGAATCCGCATTGGGGCCACTTCCTTTAGTGCCTATATAAGGATGGTCCATTTGGTAGTAGCTTACACAAAAATAGCATCAAAAGTCCAATCTGGCAATTGATTCACCAGATCAAAAGCATTTCCGTAGGGTGTCTCCGCCTCCAAGAAGACCATATCGATATTGTTCTTACCCAGAAGCGTCCATCCTTCCTATAGGGTAGCCGCTTTTCCTGGTGCCCTTACATTACCAAAGCACTTTGCCAGGTTATCCCCCTTGGGATCTCCCAGCTAGTTGGATATCGGCAACAACAAAGTTCGGTCTTATCACAAGGCCAGGGTTCAATTAGCGGTTGTGATGAACAAATTAGGACATGGGAATAATGAAAGTGGGTTCCAGTTTCGGAGAGGGGCATACCGGTATGGCAATGGCCATTTTACTTCATGGGAAAGACTCATTCGGAAGTCTTAGGATCTATCCTTGCTTGGGATGAAAGCTACGTAACGCCCTTCCCACTTGCAACAGAAAATGATGATCCAATGACCAGCCCTGTGGAAAAAGCGTTTGTTGGGAACAGGTAGGATCCTGGAGTATTGCCATAAGGTGACACCCTGGCTTTCTTTAATTGACGGCAGGACATTTACAATCGTACCTTTTTTCAGTTTGACCAAAATCGTACCCCAGGGTTATCTGGTGGAAACCACCATTGTCAAATCTTATATCGCCCATCTGATAGGAATAGTTATAGGATACCAAAAACTGACCTATATTAGCGCCCACTATTGGAGTCACCAATTGTAAGCGCTGTTCTCCAAAGCTACCATCGGTCTGGAATTGTGCCCCATCAAAACTTCTTCTATAGGAGAGTCCGCCCCAAATGGTTCCAAAAGGAACACTCTTGTACACCTTGGCGTTGATGTCCATGGTTTTTTCTTTCGTGAAATCGGTCATCTGAAATAACATGGACGGCTCCAATTGTATTTCGCCTTTTCCAAATACATAACCTACAGAAAACAAATACCTTCTAAGATTATCAAATTCATTTGCAGTGTACAGATCGCGTCCACTTCCCAGGGCGTTCAATACTGCCGTATGCGCATAAAATTCGAGAAAATTATAGGAAAACCCAAAATCTACATTAAAATAGGCAACCGTATTTTCAACACCTGTAATCACTGGATCAGGTACAATGGACCTAAATTCAGTTTCGTCAAGGCTGCTGAGAATTACACCTATACTTGTTCCAAAGGATAATTGGTTCAAAAAGCGTTCATCACCCCCTAATTTCAGGTGATGGGCATAAGTTCCTTTTACACCTGTCTGGGAATGGTAGCCGTTGGCATCCTTAAAAAGGATTGCCCCCAAACCACTGTTTTCTCCCACCCTGAAATTGGCGTTTAACGTCTGCAGGCTCGGAGCCTCCTCAACATTAAACCACTGTTTTCTGGCCGTAGCCCTTATTTTTCCTCCATCACTAATACCCGCCATAGATGGGTATACCAAATAATAGTTGTCCGCTAGGTAGTCAAAGTAAACTGGAATACCTTCCTGTGCCACGGCTGGTGTACTAAGGGCAAAGGAAGCTATTAACGCCAAAAGAAGTTTTTTCATCTAGAATAAGGGGTGAAAAATTTAAAACCGTTCAATTATAAAATATAACGGTCGAAATACTACAATAGTATAAAGTGGGTTAAATAGGAATTCCTTCGTACTTTTGCATAAAATATTATTGTCATGAAAGAATACACAATCACCATATACGAAACTACCAATCCACATATACTAAAGTTTGAGACTAATCATTTCATAACCAAGAACAACAATTACGAGTTCAAGGATATAGATCAGGCCAAGAATTCACCTTTGGCACAACAACTTTTCTACCTTCCATTTGTAAAAACTGTTTATATCTCCGGTAATTTTATTGCTTTGGAACGTTATGACATTGTACAATGGTCCGATGTAAGGGATGAAGTGGCGCAGCAAATTGTGGAATACCTCAACAGTGGCGCACCTATTGTTCATGAAGAGCAGGACGAAAAGAAGGTGCCAGCCACGGTTTACGCAGAAAATACCCCAAATCCGGCAGCGATGCGCTTTGTGGCCAATAAATTATTAGTGCCCACTGCCTTTGAATTTAAAAATATTGACGAAGCCAGGGACTCGGCTTTGGCAACAGAACTATTTAAATTTCCTTTTGTCAAAGAGGTCTTCTTTGACGAAAACTATGTATCAGTTACCAAATATGAAGTTGCCGATTGGAATGATATCACCTTGGAAATAAGGGAGTATATCCGGAATTTCATTGCCGATGGCAAAGAAGTGGTCTCGGCCAATAGTGTTGCCAAACAAAAGGCAGAAGCACCTTCGAGTCAAGTGCATTTAGATAGTTTGGACGACACTTCAAAAAAAATAATTGATATTTTAGAAGAATATGTGAAGCCTGCAGTAGCCAGTGATGGTGGTAATATCCTTTTCAAATCTTATGATGAGGAAACCAAAACTGTAAACGTTGTTCTTCAGGGCGCCTGTAGCGGCTGCCCCTCCTCGACCTTTACTTTAAAGAATGGTATTGAGAACATGTTAAAAAACATGATGGGAGATAAGATCAACCAAGTTATTGCCCTTAATGGTTAATATGTTGCCTTATATGGTTAATTTGTAGTGATTTTAGTTGAAAATTTTCTATTTTTAAGAGAATTCTAAAATTAAACACTATGTCAGTTCTAAAAGTTATTGAAATATTGGCAAACTCAGATAAAAGCTGGGAAGATGCTGCAAAGAATGCAGTTAGTGAAGCTTCAAAATCTGTGAAAAATATCCGTTCCGTTTATATCAATGAACAGAGTGCCACAGTAAAAGACGGGAAAATGGATAATTATCGCGTAAACGTCAAGATTACCTTTGAAGTTGGATAAATTGCCAATAAAATTTAATTTAAAGCGCCTCTTATGGGCGCTTTTTTTATACCCATTAGGGCCCTCTTTTGTACCTTCATAAACTGAAAGTAGTCACGTCCGGCTTAACTATATGCATTTAACATGACCCACAAACACACCAACAACCTTATACACGAGAGTAGCCCCTATCTGCTGCAGCATGCCCACAATCCTGTACATTGGGAAGCCTGGAGTCAGGAACTCATGGCACGGGCAAAAAAGGAAAACAAATTGATTTTGGTAAGCATAGGTTACGCCGCATGCCATTGGTGCCATGTTATGGAACACGAATGTTTCGAGGATGAGACTGTGGCTGACGTAATGAACGAGCACTTTATTTGTATTAAGATAGATAGAGAGGAACGCCCGGACATTGACCATATTTATATGGATGCCCTGCAAATGATGACCGGAAGTGGTGGATGGCCTCTAAATGTTGTCACCCTGCCAGATGGAAAACCCTTTTGGGGGGCCACCTATGTAAAAAAACAAGATTGGATGACCGTATTGCAACAACTTGCCGACTTGTATCACAAGGAACCCAAGAAGGTCATCACATATGCTGAGAATTTGGCTGAAGGAATCCGCACCATCAACCTAGTTGAAAAAAAAGAAGGGGCTCCTATATTTTCAATGGAACAATTGGATGAGGCCGTAGTAAAATGGTCTTCTTATTTTGATACTTTTTTAGGCGGACATAAACGTGCCCCCAAATTTATGATGCCCTGCAACCTAGATTTTCTTTTGCACTATGCCACTGTAAGAAATGACCAGGCTATAAAGGACTATGTGAATGTAACCCTGACACGTATGGCAAAT
>JBFIGS010000205.1:0-4850 GCA_041602195.1 Sediminicola sp.
CCTGGCCGCAACAATTATTGGGATGGTGGTCTATGTGTTCATCGCCTATAAATTAGCTAGCTCGGCTAGTCCGGCAGATCTTGTCAACGATCAATTGGTCATGGGTAAAATAGCCCTTTGGGGCCCTATAATTCCCATAGGTCTTGCGGCAGCTACCATCTCCTCTGCCCTAGGTTCCTTTATGGTGGCCCCTAGGACCTTGCAGGCCATAGGGGGGGACAAGGTTTTCCATAACAGGTATGTTAATTTTTGGGTGTCCAAAGGAGCCAAGAAAACGAACGAGCCTAGAAATGCCACCATCCTTACCAGTGGGATTGCCTTGATATTTGTTTTAATGGGCGATGTGAATGCCGTGGCAGAGATTATATCCATGTTTTTTATGGTGACCTATGGGTCCCTTTGCCTTATATCCTTTATGCAGCATTTTGCAGCAGATCCGTCCTATAGGCCATCGTTTAAATCAAAATGGTACCTATCTCTTTTAGGATCGATCATGTGTGTTTATTTAATGTTCAAGATCAATACGCCGTATGCCTTTGCGGCCATACTTTTGATGGTGGCTCTTTATTTTTACATCTCTATAAAGAGTGATACCGAAAAGGGAATGGCCAGTATTTTTCAAGGAGTCATTCATCAGTTCAGTAGAACAATTCAGGTCTTCCTTCAGAAATCTGAAAAGGTCAAGGAAGAAGAAGATTGGCGTCCCGCAGTACTTTGTCTGTCCAAGGACAGTTTTGAAAGATATAGCGCCCTGGAAATGATGAAATGGATATCCCATCGATATGGGTTTGGCACCTACATCCATTTTGAAAAGGCCTATTTTTCCAAAGAATCCAAATTGAAGGCCGAGGAAAAGTTGAAAAAACTGATCACCATAGCTTCCAACAGTAAATCCAACGTTTATTTGGAAACGTTGATATCCCCTTCCAATACCGGGGCAATTATACAGGCTATACAGCAACCAGGAATTTCTGGGCAGCCCAACAATATGATGCTCTTTGAGTATAAAAAAGGCGAAATTGATTGGCTTTCCATTATCGTGGACAATTACAGTGTCCTAAAAACGGCCAAATATGATCTTTGCATATTGGCGAGTTCAGATAAGGGATTTGGGTATAAAAAGGATATCCATGTTTGGATCAGGAGGGCCGATTACGAGAATGCAAATCTTATGATATTGCTGTCCTATATTATTTTGGGCCATCCAGATTGGAAAAAGGGGGAGATAAAAATATTTGCCACTTTTCCAAAGGAGAAATTAAAGGAAGAAGAAGAACATCTCATTCAGCTCACATCCAGTGGTCGATTGCCCATTTCTGCAAAGAACATTCGGGTCATTGCTATGGAGGAAGGTGTAAATATAAAGCAATTGATAAATGATATTTCCATGGATGCGGATTTAACCCTCATAGGCTTTCACGAGGGGATGATAAAATCTGACCAAGGGATTGAAATGTTTGAAGGCTATGATAAGGTGGGTAATATTCTTTTCGTGAATACCTTGACCTCAAAATTCATTGTCTAGCGTTTATTTATTTTCAAATGGATCCCAAAAGAACCTTTTTTTCAAATTTACTTGGCGATATTTGCATTTTTTGTGACAGGTATGGATGTGAAGAGCAAACAGCGGATTACGTTGAGTATTTATTTTTTTCTATCGGGCTTCTGCTTTGCAACTTGGGCTTCCCGAATCCCAACTATTAAGACAGATTTTAATTTTAATGAAGCGGAATTGGGCAGTCTTTTACTGGCAATGCCCATAAGCTCATTAGTAGGTCTGCCCATTTCTGGATGGCTGGTATCCCGATTTGATAGTAGGATTCCCTTATTGGTCTCTTTCTTCTTTTTTAGTCTGGGACTTACCGCTATTGGGTTGGCTAAAACACCGTTTATCTTAGTAGCTGCCATTTGTTTGTTCTCCTTTAGTATGCGCATCCTAAATATCGCCATGAATACCCAGGCCATTACCTTACAAAAGCTGTTCAATAGAAAAATTAACGGTAGTTTCCATGGTATTTGGAGTACAGGAGGAATAGCTGGGGTAGGCTTTTCTTCCCTTTTAGTGAAACTACAAGTTTCCATGGCGATCCATTTAATGGCGGTTTCCCTGGTAGTCTTGTTGGTGGCCATCATGGCCTTTAAGTTGTTGTTGAGAAACGATAGATCTCCACATGGCAACAAATTGATCATAGGGAAACCGGATCCGTTTATTCTTAATTTGGGTATCCTTATATTTTTGGCGGCATTATGCGAAGGCGGTATGTATGATTGGAGCGGAGTCTATTTCAAAGAAGTCATTCAAGTAGAAGTATTCACCTTGGGTTACTTGGTATTTATGATTTTTATGGCACTTTCCAGATTTCTTTCAGATTTTATAATTGATCGTATAGGGGTAGAGAAAACCTATTTGCTCAGTGCATTAATGATAGCTTCCGGAGTTTTAATGATCATAGTGTTTCCTTTTTTCTGGCCCGCCATGATAGGGTTTTGTATTGTAGGATTTGGGGCGGCATCTATTTTCCCTATGACCATGACCTTAGCGGGAACCTCCAAGAAATATTCTGCAGGAATGGTGATTTCCATCATTGGGACATATGGGATATTGGGCATGTTCATTGGTCCGCCACTTATCGGGTACTTGGCCCATGCCTTTGACCTTAGGATATCCTTTATCTTGTTTATTTTTGCAGGCTTGATGCTTATCCCCGTATCCCAATTGCTTTTTCGGTACCAAAAAAATCAAGAATAAGGGGGTGTAGATTAGGGAAGGTGTTCGTTAAGGCGGATAGGTGAAGGATTATGCCCTCCACTTGCCTAAAAAATTGTAATTTTCCACAAAGAATTTGATATACATGCGTAAGTATGGAATTTTATGTCTTCTGTGTATCTTAACCGCTTGCGACTGGTTTCCTTCCAAGGAGGTCAGAACCCAAAGACTGGTGGATCAGGAAATGCAAACCATTGATTGGAATGGAGTGGACCAGTACCCACTATTTGAAAATTGTGATGAAGTAGCGAGCATCAAAAGTCAGAAACAGTGTTTTGAGTCCACATTGCTAGGACATTTTTCCGCAACCTTGAATGAATTTGAATACCAGTTGGAAGGCGATGTACACGATACCGTTCATGTGGATTTCCAAATTGATAAAATGGGGGCCATTTCATTATTACACATGGACAAGAATGCCCGGGTGGAGGATCAAATCCCAGAATTTGAAATAATCATCACTAGGAGTTTGATGACCCTGCCACCTGTTGCCCCGGCATTAAAAAGAGGTATTCCTGTAAGCACAAAGTTTAGGATACCCATTGTATTGAACACAAAATAAAATTTTGGCGAACGAGAAAATTATATTGGGAATAGACCCGGGGACCACCATTATGGGTTTTGGCCTGATCAAGGTGGTGAACAAGAAAATGGAGTTCTTGCAGATGAACGAGCTGTTGCTCCAAAAGTATGACGACCCCTATATAAAACTAAAACTTATTTTTGAACGCACCATAGAGCTTATCGATACGTACCATCCCGATGAAATTGCCATTGAGGCACCCTTTTTTGGTAAAAACGTGCAATCCATGCTCAAATTGGGAAGGGCCCAGGGAGTAGCCATGGCGGCTGGACTATCTCGACAGATTCCCATTACGGAATACCTGCCCAAAAAAATTAAAATGGCGATCACCGGAAATGGGAACGCCAGTAAGGAGCAAGTTGCCCGAATGCTGCAAAGTACCCTGGGCTTGAAATCCCTCCCGAAAAATTTAGATAGTACGGACGGCCTGGCTGCTGCAGTATGCCATTTCTATAATGAGGGAAGAATAGAGATCGGAAAAAGTTATACCGGTTGGGATGCTTTTGTAAAACAGAATGCCAATAAGGTCAAGAAACAGTAAATCAATAGTCAATAAACAATAATCAATTAATAATAAAAAGGCTTTAAAACCACCAGAATCGGTAGTAAATAATAATAGTGATTTTTGCTAATTGCTAATTGCTAATTGCTAATTGCTAAAAGAAATGAGCGGAATATATATCCATATCCCTTTTTGTAAACAAGCATGCCATTATTGCGATTTCCATTTTTCTACGAGTTTGGGGAAAAAGGAAGCTATGATCAAGGCCTTGCAGAAAGAACTGGAGCTTCGTAAGGACGAGTTTAAAGGAGAAACAGTAGGGACTATTTATTTTGGCGGGGGCACTCCATCGGTCTTAAATACTGCTGAGATCAATGACATCATACAAACGGTATATGATAATTATGACATCATTGAAAACCCGGAGATTACCCTGGAGGCCAACCCAGATGATCTCGACAATTCAAAAATTAAAGAACTGGCAGATTCCCCTATCAATAGGCTGAGTATTGGGATCCAATCTTTTTTTGAAGCCGATTTAAAGTTGATGAACAGGGCTCATAATGCCGCTGAGGCCGAGGATTGTATTAGGGAAGCTTCAAAATATTTCGATAACATTTCCATAGATCTCATTTATGGAGTACCACAAATGTCCAAGGAGCGATGGCTAGAGAACATTAAAAAGGCATTATCGTTCAACATACCCCATATTTCTAGTTATGCCCTAACGGTAGAACCCAAAACGGCCCTGAAAAAGTTTATAGAGCAAGGGGTTGTTCCACCAATCGATGATGCGTTGGCACAGGAACATTATACCATCTTGACCGATACACTTGCCAATGCTGGCTTTGATAATTATGAAATCTCAAATTTTGGGAAGCCTGGGTATTATTCCAAAAACAATACGGCTTATTGGCAAGGTAAAAAATATATGGGCATTGGTCCGTCTGCACATTCCTTTGATGGGCAACGCCGGGGATGGAATATTGCCAACAACC
>JBFIGS010000206.1:0-4840 GCA_041602195.1 Sediminicola sp.
GAAAAATGTAATGAGTACGGATTTGCCGGTATCGGCACAACCTGGTAAAGGCTTAAGAATACTAACCTATTTGGGCATTCTTTTCCTCAGTTTTTTTGCCATTTATTACTGTTGGATGATCTTCTTTTAATAGAAAAATGTAACATAAAATCTACGCCTTACCAAAGACTTAACAGTGAAAACTTGCCATTCTCCCTTCAATTTAAGACCTTTACGGCTTAAAGTGTGATAGTATGAGATTGATTAGCGTCATAAGAAAGACAAGAAACGAAAGAAGGTACACCAAAAAAATGGGTAACTTTTACACCAAGGTGACCTATATTAAGAAAGCCATTTTGGGCATCCCAGTGCGCACCCTGCACAAATACCGCGAGACCTATTACGGGAAGGTTAAGGATTGTGATACCTGCAATCTCGCGAAATAAAACTTCTAAAAGATAGTCTTGTAATTCAAGACAACCAGTAACGTCCTTTCATTCTGTTGGTGCAACATATCCAAACAGAACACCCCGTTTGTGCAGTTATTTGTGATTTTCTCTTCACCAAAGCCTATGGTGAACAATATATTATCGGTACTTACTCCGTTTTGTAGCAAATACTTCTTGATAGCTTCAGAACGTTCTTGGGATAATTTTAAATTGTAACTGTTACTTCCCCTACTATCGGTATGTGTTTCAATTCTCAATTGGAGCTTAGGGAACTTGGTAACAGCATCTACTACCTTATCCAGTTCCATAGCTATTTCAGGAGTAATGGTGCTTCTGCCCTTCCCAAAATAAAACTTTCTAAGTTTTAATACAGTTTGGTTTTCCTTCTCTTCTACCACATCCTCTATGGCCATCACCCCGATGTTGAAATCAGTTTTTTGTAAGCTTTCCAATTGTTCATCCTGATAGGTTTCCATATAAGTCGAATGCCTATCCTTGGATGCTTCTACCGTAATTACATTTTGAAATGGCACCTCAACTGAATAATCGCCTTCTTCATTGGCATACAGCTCTTTTATGACTGCGCCATCCTTGTCCAGCAAGCGTATCCGTGCCTTTTGAATTCCTTGATTGGTTGAAAGGTTAACTACCTTACCTTTGATGGCAAAAGTCTTTAATCCAAGCGGTTGTTTTGAAGTAAACACATAGATATCATCATTTCCTTTACCACCAGCACGATTGGAAGCGAAGTACCCCAATAGAGCATTGGATTCGTTTTCTCTGATAATCAAACCAAAATCATCGGAAGAAGTATTGATGCCACTTCCCAGGTTTACCGGAATGCTAAAATTAGCATTGGCATTCATGTTCGACTTATAAACATCCATCCCTCCCAATCCATAAAAAATATCGGAAGAAAAATACAGGCTGTTATCATAAATATAGGGAGCAATTTCGTTCCCTGCCGTATTGATCCTGGGTCCCAAATTTATTGGGGAGGACATGATCTGTCCGTCATTGGTATACACATAATAAATATCTGTTCCTCCATAGCCTTCCGGGAAATTGGCTGCAAAAAACAGCTTGCCCGTAGCGTGTTCAAAAAACGGATAGTAAAAGGATGTACTCAAATCCCTCAATAAAAATTTAAAAGTTCCATTTTGATCTACCATCCCCATAGAAAGGGCATTTTTTCCATTTTCGTCAAATGAGAGTTCATCTCCAACAGCATTGGAAAGGATATAAAATGTACTCTTAAGTTCCTTGGAATAATACGGTGTGGCCTCATGAAAAATAGATTCAGGAATTTTGTCAAATGAATGTGATACCAAAACATTTCCATCCTTTTCTATCCTACCGATCATGATATCCATGTAAGACTCCCCTGAAGGGGCATATTTTTCCTTTATATTCTCATTTCTAGCACTGGTAAACAATAAGCGATCCTCATAAAATGTAGGAGAAAAATCAGCCTGTGCACTATTGGCACTCAGATTTCTCACTTCTATATCACTTACCGATTGTGCTTTTAAAAGTTCACTGTTGAACTCATAATTTTCCAGAATTTCTTTGGGGAACGATTTTTTTCTTGTCTCCAAAAAGGCACCTACCCTAACATTACCTTCTACCTTAGACATAGATTGAAGCATTCTATTAAAATAAGCATTGGACATGGTGGTATCCTTTTGAAATATATCCATGTAAATTTCCCCGGATTTTTTAAAATCCCCGGTCTTAAAATAAGCATCGGCCAAGTTTAAATATTGTTGCTTGCTCAGCTTATTTTTACGCATTTCTACCTGATACTCTTTTATAGCCGCTTTATAGGAGTAACTAAAAAACAAATCATCTCCCTTTGATTTTTTATTTTGTGCCGTAGTTATTGTTGCCAGTAATAAGAAAATTAAAAGTGCTCTTAATTTCATGTTTTGTTACTTTTTAAAAGAATCTTGGGGTATCTATTTGTTTTGTTTTGCCCTTGGCGTCTTTATTTCTACCCTTTTTATTGCCGTCTCCCTGACCTAAATAAAACTTTAGGATTACCTCATGTGACCCGCTGTTGTACTCGCCCAAACCATTGGTGTTATAATCATATGAATATCCGATAAATGTACCACTGGACACTTGAAATCCGGCTAGGCCACTGATAGCGTTATCCACCCTATATGATGCCCCAACAGTAAACACATCACTGATAAGGAAGTTTGTGGACACATTAATATTCACAGGGGCTCCCTTTAGGTAATTCACTAAAAAAGCAGGTTTAAATTTTAGTCCCTCCGAAAAGTCGAAAACATAACCTCCAATAAAATTGAATTGTATCTTATCATCCACCACCGTTGCAACTTCCTCGTTGTAGATCCCACTGGTCAAGAAATTGGGCACAGAGATTCCTGTATACCAATTCTCGTTATATAAAAAAGCTCCAGCCCCAATAGTGGGATAAAAATTATTAATGGTAGATTCATTCAATAAAGGCTCATTGGGATTCTCAAAATCTCCCTTTGAAAAATCCACATTTAAAAAAGACCCACCGGCATCCAGTCCAAAGGACAATTTGGTATCATCTGAAAATTGTACTTGATAGGAATATGCAATATCCACAAAGGTTTGTGTTGATGGCCCCAATTGGTCGTTTATTACATTAAATCCCAGACCATTTTTTTCATTGGCCATAGGAATATTTATTCCAAATCTCATGGTTCGTGGAGCTCCTTCAATATCTATCCATTGTGCCCTGTATAAACCTGCAATTTCTGCCTTTTCAACCGTTCCCACATAGGCAGGGTTGAAACTACCAATATTGTACATGTATTGGGTGTACTGTGGCTCTTTTTGCCCGACAACCGTAAAGGTTACCATTAGTGATAGTATGCAAAAAACTAAAAAATTTCTGTGCCCCATTTTGAGTGTGCTGTAAACCATATTCCTTATTATCTTATAATTTGGATCCATCCTTTTCTTACTTCTGAACCATCACCTAGGTCCAACACATAAAAATAGGTCCCTTTTGGCAAGTCCCCATTATCGCCCTCGCCTCTCCACGTATTGTCGTATCCGGTCACGGAAAAAACTTGGTTGCCATAACGGTCATATATTTCAAGGGTGTTGTTTTGATATTGTGAATCCTGAATATCGTTAATGATCAAGACATCGTTTACCCCGTCCCCATTAGGTGAAAACTGGTTAAAGATAAACCCAGGCTCATCACTGGAGCGAGGGGCAACCACAACTGTGACCGTTCCCGCATTATTGACTGTATTGCCATCTGTTGGGGAAGAACTCACCAAGGAGGCTATATTTTGATAGGTTCCCTGTTGTGGCACGGTAACGATAATGGTCAAGGTACTAACCTCTTCCGGGGCTATGGACATCAGTTGCCACCTACCGGCAATTTCATCATAGGTTCCACTGGAAGCCACGTGTGAGATATATTGAAAGCCCAAATTAGGGTCTATGAGTTCGTTGATGACCACATCCGCCACCGTGATCTGGCTTAGATTGGTCAAGGTGATCGTAAAGGTTATTTGTCGTCCCACCGTGGGATTGGCGTTGTCCACCTCCTTGGTAAGTTCAAGGTCTATTGTACATGCCGCAGAAATATTCGGGATACAGGCATCATCATTGGCAGGATCCAATTGGTCCACCACTCCATCATTGTCAGAGTCTAAAATATTGGAGTCTAAGGCATCTATGATACCGTCACCATCTTCATCCAAGGGATTGTTGAGATCATCGCCTACTTCCACCCCGTCATTTATACCGTCACCATCTGTATCCGGATTGTTGGGATCGGTGCCCAACGTGGTCTCCTGTCCGTCTAACAACCCGTCATTATCAGAGTCTACTGTACAGGAAATGACGGATATGGTAACGCTTACCGATTCATCGGTACAGGGCGCTTGCGCCCCTGTAGTGGTATAGGTGAACACATAATCACCATTGGCCAGACCCTCAAAATCGACAATATTATCGGTTCCTATCTCAATGCTGCTACCTGCTGGAACTGTAGTAACACTCCAAACCCCGGCATCCGCACCTGTAAGGGTATCATCCAGATCCAAGGTGGTAGGTCCGCCCGCAGCAACACTACAAGCGCCTATATCCGTGGCGGTACCTGCCGATGGGGTGTCATTAATAGTAGCCACAACAGCCTCCCTTGCCGAGATACAGCCATTGGCGGTAGCCTCTACATAATAGGTGGTCGTTGCCGTAAGAACTGGAGTAGTAAAACTTTCTCCTGTGGCCACGCTCACACCACCCGTAGGGGTACTGAACCAGTTAATGGTGCCTTCCGTAAAGGTTGCCCCTAAGGTAACCGAACCCTCGCCACATATCTCAGCAGGTGTTGTAGAGGTTATGGTTGGACTAGAATTGAATTCTAAGGTAACCTCAAGAGCCGGACTCGTACA
>JBFIGS010000207.1:0-4839 GCA_041602195.1 Sediminicola sp.
CACCTTACCCATGTTCAGGGACACCAATATTTATATAGAACCTTCGAAGGACAGTTACAAAAATCCCATACAATACACGAACAACCCTTTGTTGAGTGGCTATGTATCCGAAGAAAACTTAAAGCTACTTAAAAATAGTGTTCCCTTTCAGGTTGATAGAATGGGTAAAGGAAGAGTCATTGTATTTACTGACAACACCAATTTTAGGGCATTTTGGTATGGAACCAATAAGTTACTGATGAATGCCATTTTCTTTGGCCAGAGCATGTAACTAAATACTTTTATAAGCTATAAAGCATCCACCAAAGTTATTTACACTTAGTGGATGCTTTTTTATTAAGATACTTTAAGTCCGTTAGGGACTCCGCTTCCTGGCTGCAATAAGATTACATCTTCTCCTTCTACGGCTCCCAACACCAAACATTCGCTCATGAAATTTGCAATCTGCTTTTTGGGGAAATTGATCACAGCAACAATTTGACGCCCCAAGAGATCACTCTTTTGATATCGTTTGGTTATCTGGGCCGACGTCTTTTTTATACCAATATCCTTCCCAAAATCTATATGTAATTGATAGGCCGGCTTTCTTGCCTCTGGAAAATCAAGTACTTCTAAAATAGTTCCTACCCTCATATCCACTTTAGTGAATTCGGGCCAGGTAAGCGTTTCGTTCATGCTTTTATCTTTAATTTTTGCATCATCTCATCAGAGATATTGCCAGAATAGGCCCCATAGGCGTCCAAAAGCAATCCTTTTTCACCACGGGAAGTTTCAATAACGTATAGTATCATATTATCATCGGGGTTACTTTCTCCTTCAAAGCGATAATATTTAACCACGTTCAAATCCGAGGCAGGATGAATTTTTTTCTTGCTCTTGTTCTCAATACCCGCATTACACAGATTAAAATCTTCGGTATAACCTTCTTTTTGCAAGGCACTAATAGCTTCAGATAACGATGTGTATGACCTATCCATGACCTTCTATTTTTGAGATACTATAAATTACTACTTGTTTAGGTAAAAACCAACATTTTTTTAGAAGACTTTCTTCTTGCAAAATAAATTATTAACGCTCCTGGATTGGATTAAAATTCAATTTCTTGTAACTTTAACTAACAGTGATTTGAACCTATTTAAAAGATTACCATGTCCAATACACCTAGTAACATGCTGCCTTTGGGTACACTTGCCCCCTCCTTTTCTCTTTTGGATACCACATCCCAGGAAAAAATGGACCTTGCCGAATTAAAAGGCGAAAAAGGCACTTTGATTATGTTTATCTGTAATCACTGTCCTTTTGTGATCCATGTCATCGAAACAGTGAGCAAATTAGCAGAAGAATACCAGAAAAAGGGTATTAAAACCATAGCCATATCCAGTAATGATATTATTAATTACCCTCAGGATGCACCAGGTCTTATGACAAAATTTGCGAAAAGATTCGGTTTTTCCTTTCCCTATCTCTATGACGAAACACAAGAGGTTGCAAAGGCCTACCAAGCGGCATGCACCCCAGATTTCTATTTGTTCGATGAAAATTTGGGACTGGTGTACAGGGGACAACTGGATGATTCCCGTCCGGGAAATGGAATTCCGGTAACCGGAAAGGACCTTCAAAACGCTATGGATCAATTATTGGCAGGCGAGAAAATTTCATCCCTTCAAAAACCAAGCATGGGCTGCAACATCAAATGGAAATCCTAGTCCATTAGTTTATGGGGTAGAAAATGCACTTATGACCTCCAGCCCTTTCGTTTAATTAGATTTTCTATATGTGCCAAATGATGGCTGCCATGCCAAGCGTACTTTCCTATATTCTGAGCTACTGTTACGGGCACATTCCCATCCGGATGAATATATACCCTTTCTAGATCTGCAGGAGATAATCCCTTGAGCATATATACCAATTTGCCATGAAGGGCCTTCATATAATCCAATGATAGACCAATAGGTCCTGTCTGGGCATCAAATAGTACGGACCAATCCTTTTCTTGATAGGCCTTAATTAAAGGTCTATCTTCAGTTAGTGCCCATTTAAAACGCGTATAACTATGGTGGTGGCTGTCCGCAATATGATGGATTAACTGTCGAAGCGTCCAACCTTCAGGGCGATAAGGCGTTTCCAATTGTTGATCAGATAGATCCTTTACCAAATTCTCCAAACGCAGTGGCAAGTGTTCCAGGATGGATATCCATTCCTTTATATGTTCCTCTGTAATGTTAGTAGGCAATGTCATATGCCCAATTGGGTAACGCAATTGCTCCATGTTCAATTCTTCCATAGTCTAAAAATAAAGAAACTTATTGTAAAAAGGAATCATGGAAAAAACAAATGTCGGCTGTAAAATTTAATACTATTTTAACCCATAGAATGATTTGAATGCTGAGTAATCTACTAATTTTATAGGATAATAATAATTTTAAAAATAAATTATATGGCAACTATACGATTAGGAGACATCGCACCAGATTTTACGGCGGACAGTTCGCAGGGAATGATAAATCTATATGACTATTTAGGTGATGGATGGGGAATTCTATTCTCGCATCCGGCTGACTTCACCCCTGTTTGTACCACTGAACTTGGCACGGCTTCCAAGTTTAAGGAGGAATTTGATAAACGGAATGTAAAAATGTTGGCCCTTAGTGTTGATGGCACGGAGTCCCATGCCGAGTGGATCAAGGATATCAATGAGGTCCAGAATACCACTGTTAACTTCCCCATTATAGCCGATGAGGACAAAAAGGTCTCCAAGCTATATGATATGATCCATCCAAATGCGGACGACAATTTAACCGTAAGATCGGTATATATAATTGCCCCAGATAAAACAGTAAAATTAATGATTACCTACCCCGCATCAACCGGAAGGAATTTCCATGAACTTTTACGGGTTATAGATTCCTTACAGTTAACTGCTTACCATAAGGTAGCCACCCCGGCAAATTGGGAGCATGGTGATGATGTAGTGGTCAGCCCTTCAATAACAACGGCAGATGCCGTAAATATTTTCCCAAAAGGGGTTGTGGAGGTAAAACCCTACTTAAGGATGACCCCTCAGCCCAATATTTAAGAATTTGAGCCCTTTCTGTCTGGATCATACCCAAGTTTAGAAAAGCATAAAAGCAAATAAGCTACCTCCTAATCAACTTAGATTAGGAGGTTTTTTTATGATCTCGATACTCTCATTACAAATTTTTTAAAAGCATCTAAGCAAAACTTCATTAGTAGTTGTATCCTTTACATTAGAGCATAGTATTGTACAATTACAATGGTTCGGTATTTAATAGAGCACTAATTTTTGGGTAGGTAATTTTGCCTTAATACTAAAATCTATGAAAAGAAAGAGCTTTATTTCTACCGTGATGATTTTGGCAGCCACTCCTTTCCTATCCTACACTCAAAATAGATCATATTTCCCAACCAATGGCAAAGGTTTTAAAATTAAAGCTGGTGAAGGTAGGATTCATGAGGACATCAAATTAAAAGGGGTAAATAAAAAGTTATTCCTTAATGACAATACAGATGTAGGTACTTTTAGGGGAAAAAATAAATATATTTGCAGTTGGTAACAACATATGAGCTGCACTCTTCTTTCTTCCCCTTTACAAGGCTTTACGGACTTCAAATTTCGAAATGCTTTTAACCACTATTTTGGTGGTATTGATACATTTTACGCCCCATATATAAGACTGGATGGAAAACTGCTCATAAAATCTTCGTACCAGCGGGACCTGCAACCGGAGAACAACAACACCCTGGAGGTTATACCACAGGTAATGACCAATGATGTGGATGAATTCCTATTTGTGGTGAAATATGTTGAGGGATTGGGCTACCAGGAATTAAATTGGAATTTAGGGTGTCCATATCCTATGGTTACCAAAAGAGGTATGGGATCTGGTTTAATCAGTGATGCTGAAAAAATAAACTCGATACTGGATAGGGTCCATTCAGAAACGGATATAATTGTTTCCATGAAAATGCGGATGGGTTATGAAAACAGTGAGGAAATTCTTGAAGTACTTCCTATGTTGGATACCTATCCATTAAAAAACATTGCGATTCACGCCCGGATTGGAAAACAGCTCTATAAAGGCGGGGTTGATCTTGAAGCTTTCCAGCGATGTTTGGACCAAAGCAATCATAAAATATATTACAATGGGGATATAACCTCGGTAGCGGGTTTTAGGGAAATGCAGGAAAGGTTTCCAATGATAGACCATTGGATGATTGGAAGAGGACTGATTGCAGATCCTTTTTTACCACAGATGATAAAGAACAATAGCTCCGTCTATCCTGATAACAGACTGGATATTTTCAGCGAATTCCACGATACTATTTTTACCGCCTATGATTTAGCTTTGTCGGGGCCTACTCCAATTCGAATGAAAATGCTTGGCTTTTGGGAATATTTCAGTCAATCTTTTTCCAATCCCCAAAAGGCCTATAAAAAGATCAAAAAGGCAAAAGATGTTGCGGCCTACAAAGCTGCAGTTAAAGAAATCCTACATATGGAACGCCAATTCAATAGGGGTTAACGAACTATTATTATATTAGGTCATGGAAGAGAATAAAAAAGAACATAAGGTTAGAAATGATCAGGCAAATAATCCGCTGCATGGAATAAAATTGGCCGACATCTTAGATCATTTGGTCGCGGAATACGGGTGGTTCGATTTAGGTAAAAGAATCAATATCAAGTGTTTCACTAACGACCCCTCCATAAAATCGAGCCTAAAATTCTTAAGAAAGACCCCGTGGGCAAGGGAAAAAGTAGAAAATCTATATCTCTATTCAAAAAAAAATAAATAGGTTAAAAATTATGGGATTTGG
>JBFIGS010000208.1:0-4833 GCA_041602195.1 Sediminicola sp.
CAAGGTAAATTATGCCCTTTTGCCCAAAGTATTCAGAAATGTGAGGATATTGTCCATTTCCCTTATCTTAAATTGGATCATAGGACCCATTTTAATGTTCGTATTGGCGATTACCTTTCTGCAGGATTATCCGGAATATATGGTGGGACTCATATTGATTGGACTTGCCAGGTGTATTGCTATGGTGTTGGTCTGGAACGATCTTGCCGAAGGCAGCAGTGAATATGGGGCCGGACTAGTGGCCTTGAACAGCATTTTTCAGGTATTCGCCTATAGTTTTTACGCATGGCTATTTATCACCGTGCTGCCACCTTATTTTGGCTTTGAGGGTGCTATAGTGGATATTTCCATTAGCACAATTGCCGAAAGTGTGGCCATTTATTTGGGAATTCCCTTTTTGGCGGGAATAATAAGCAGGTTTGTGTTGGTAAGGTTCAAAGGGGAGGCCTGGTATACAACCCGATTTATCCCTGCCATTTCACCGCTCACCTTAATCGCGCTTTTATTTACTATAGTTGTCATGTTTTCCTTAAAAGGACAGCTAATTGTAGAGATTCCAATGGATGTGGTTGTCATTGCCATTCCTTTGCTGATCTATTTTGCCGTAATGTTCATCATAGGTTTCTTTTTTAGCAAGGCAATGGGCGCGAGTTACGATAAGAATGCCGCAATTTCATTTACGGCTGCCGGCAACAATTTTGAATTGGCAATTGCGGTGGCTATTGGTGTGTTCGGAATTAATTCTGGTCAAGCTTTTGCAGGGGTCATTGGACCTTTGGTGGAAGTTCCAGCTTTGATCCTCTTGGTTCGTGTGGCTTTTTGGCTGCGCAAGAAATATTATCAACCCTTAAAAACGGTTTAATTGTACCATAAGCTGTAGAAAACAGAAATAATTCAATAAGACAAATTCCACTAATACATACCATACCAAGTAGTTAATAAAGTTGATTGTCATCTATTTGAACTGGCAATAAGTTTCAATGGAAAGCATTGGGTGGCGAATATTAAATCTTTATATATTTAAGCCTTCTTAAGACAATAGTGCATGAATTCAGCTAAAGAATTACTCAACATATTAGAACTCACAGAAGTTGGTACACATCAATTTGAAGGAGAGAGCAAAACCATAGGCAGCCCAAACGTATTTGGGGGACAAGTTTTGTCACAAGCCCTGAATGCGGCCTACCGAACCATTACCAATAATCGCATTTTACATTCCCTACACTCATATTTCTTGGAAGCAGGGAATTTGGAATTGCCCATTAGATATGAGGTAAGCATTATTAGAGACGGGGGCAGTTTTTCTACAAGAAGGGTGACCGCCTTACAAAGGGATAAAATCATATTTATCCTTTCCGCATCGTTCCATAAGGTTGAGGAGGGGTACGAGCACCAAATTCCTATGAAAACCAATATAAAACCCCCGGAGAAGTTGTTAAGTTGGGATGATTTATTGGAACAATATGGTAAGTTATTGCCCAAAAATAGGAGGGAATTTCTAGAGATTGAAAGGCCAATAGATTTTAAACCAACGGTAATAGCCAATCCATTGGACAGAAAGGATTTGCCGCCCTTCAATGACATTTGGTTTAAACTCAAGGGAAATATTAATGGGCTGGAACTACCTATAAAACAACAGATACTTACCTATATCTCAGATTATAACATCTTGCTGACGGCAATTTTACCAAATGCCAAGAAGGCACACTACGGTAATTTACAAATGGCCAGCTTGGACCATTCCATGTGGTTCTTCAGGGAATTTGATTTTGATGATTGGATGCTTTTTTCTATTGACTCTCCAAGTTCTGGCAATGCCCGTGGCTTCTCTAGGGGGAATATCTTTTCAAGGGATGGTAAACTTATTGCATCAGTTGCCCAAGAGGGATTGTTGCGACCTTGGAAAAAGCAATAACTATTTAATTTATCGGACAGATAGTAAACTTCTTTCAGAACCTGTAGATATATCATAAGTAATATGGGAGCCAGCTATTGAACATCCTTGGTGGTTCTTATTTTTCTGTAAAGGGAAATATTCAAAAGGGCAAACCAGCCGATAAAGCTGACAAATGTTATTTTTTGAATCGTAGGAAGTACAGTTATAAGAACACCCGACTCATAGATATAATAGTTTAAAATAAAAATGGCCAAACAAAAGATTCCTAGAGCAAAAAGCTCCTGATATCCCTCCTTATGTAGTGCAACTATGGTTGTGATCATGGCAAGCAACCCAATAAGTCCGGCAATATATATCACCAAATCATGGGAGTTGGATGATAGAAATAAAGTAATGATCATGGCCGAAATACCCGCAACTCTTATAACAGCAAGGTGCACACCTTTCCTTTTGAAAAGTTTGGGTAGGTGATACCACAATACGGTCAAGCAAGAACAAAGTAGAAAAAGTGCAAAACGAGCCAGGTTTTTTGACGGATTTGGAGAGCCGTTAAGGGTAGTACTGTCCAGTAAATCACATAAATAATTGTTGAAAAAACTAAAACCCTCCTCGGCAGATGAGTAATGTGAACCCCCAGGGTATAAAGTAGCAGCCTTTATAATAAGGAATACAAATAATAGCATTCCCAAAAGTGGTATTAAAAGAGCTGTGGGCTTTTCATGTGCGGAATTCCAATTCATTTCATGTTTTTAAGTCCTGCCATGGGTACAATACAATAAGGTAGTGCACTAAAAATAAACATGAAATGACATATATCAACCCAATTATTGGGTCGTTACCTGCTAATTTTGATGTATTTAACTGTTTTCCCTCTCTAGAATAGTGAGGGCCAAACGTATTTTGGAATACTCCAATTCCTCATTAAAATGATCAAAATAAGGTTTTAGTCCTTCTGGAGAATTCAACTCTTTTTTTGCATTTTTCACGGAAGTGACTTCTTCTTTGGTCACAAATTGGTACATGTCTATCTCCTTGCCCTCACTGTATAATTTGGAAAGGTGCGAAAAAACAGTGGGTGCTTTTAAATCCCTAGCCTCGGCAATTTCGTCAATAGACATGCCTTTCATATACATTTCATAGGTAACCTTGGTGGTATCGGACTTTTTGGTCTTCTTTTTTTTCTCGGCCATAAAGGCATTTATTTCCGCGATGAACTCGTCTCCATAAACCTCCATTTTACGTTGTCCCACACCGCTGATCTGCATAAATTCAGCTTCGCTCATGGGTCTTTCGGCTTCTATTTCCTTCAAAGTGGCATCACTGAAAATTAAATATGCCGGAATATTCTCCTCCAACGATATTTTTAAGCGTAGCAGTCGTAACCTTTCAAACAGGGTATCTTTTTTCTTGGACTTTTTGGTCTTTTCTTTCTGTTCTTCCAGTTGAACATTTCTATCTAATGGCTTAGTCATTTGTACTTGCTGCCCATTAAAAAGTACTTCCTTGGAAAAATGGGTGAGCTGTAGCGCATTGTGCTTGTGAAAAGCTATCTCACAATAGCCTTGGTCTATCAATTGAATAATATAATGTTGCCAATCTTTCCAAGAGATATCATTTCCTATCCCGTAGGAGGGAAGTTGATCATACTGTTTGTCCAATGTGGTGGCATTTTTTGCTCCTCTTAGCACATCTATAATTACCCCCATGGGTTCCGATTGCCTTAGTCTGGTAATCACTGATAATGCTTTTTGTGCTATAACGGTTCCATTAAAGAATTGAGGTGGGTTTTTGCATATATCACAGTTTCCACAATTCTTTGCCAAGAGTTCCCCAAAATAACTCAGAAGTATTTTTCGCCTACAACTCGTGGCCTCAGAGAATTGTTTCATACGATCCAATTTAGCAACCTGCAGTTGCTCATTGGTCGTGCCATCTATGAATCTTCGCAATTGCAACACATCCGCATAACTGTGGAACAAGAGTGCTTTTGCCTTGGTACCATCTCTTCCAGCACGACCGATCTCTTGGTAGTATCCCTCTAGGTTTTTGGGCATGTTGTAGTGGATGACCCAGCGAACGTTAGATTTATCTATCCCCATTCCAAAAGCAACGGTGGCACAGACAACTTGGGTCTTATCAAAAATAAAATCTTCCTGTACTTTGGTGCGTTCTTCAAAATTCAATCCTGCATGATAGGCATGGGCATCTATCCCTTTGCTTTGCAGCCTATCTTTCAACTGCTCAGTCGATTTACGGCTCAAACAATAGATAATTCCCGATTGATTTGGTCTTTGACCTATAAAATCTATGATCTGGTTTACCCTATCATTTGCCGGTCTGACTTCCAACCCAATGTTTTTCCTGTCGAAGGAGGTAATAAATTGCTTGGCATTGGGAATTTGCAGCTGATCAATGATATCTTGTCTTGTGGCCTTATCAGCTGTTGCGGTAAGGGCAATAATCGGGGTATTGGGCAAGGATCTTTTTAAGAAGGACAATTGTTGGTATGATGGACGAAAATCATGTCCCCAAGAAGAGATACAGTGCGCCTCGTCTATGGCCACACAACTAATATACGCTTCTTTTAAAATGTTTTCTAAAGCCCCTAGACTTTCCGGAGCAACATAAAGCAGCTTAAGCTTTGATGTAACTACTTTTTCCAAGATTTCTTGTTGTTCCTCTGCAGCCTGACTGCTATTGAAATAGTCGGCCTCTATGCCATTGGCCCGTAACCCATCCACTTGGTCCTTCATTAGGGCAATCAAAGGGGAAATAACCAAGGTAATACCACTGAACATCAAGGCAGGCAATTGGAAACATATAGATTTCCCTCCTCCTGTTGGCATGATCACCAAACAATCCTTTTGATCCAAAACAGTATTGATAATTTCCTCCTGTTGGTTGCGGAAACTATCAAATCCGAAGTATTTTTTTAA
>JBFIGS010000209.1:0-4824 GCA_041602195.1 Sediminicola sp.
ATCCAATAAGATGAGATCGGGCTTCTCTGGGGCTTCCAAAAGTGAGATTCCGCGCCTCCTATCGGCATCTACCACCATGGTGACTTCGGGATGTTTTTTATATATCTGAAAGGGTTCATCCCCTATTTGCTCAACAGTGGTAGCTGGTCCGGCCTTTATAAACCCCTTGCTCTTCCTTCCATACCCCCTGCTTAGAACAGCTAATTTGCGATTTTCCTTTAAAAGTGCAATCAGATATTCTATCATGGGGGTCTTTCCAGTTCCCCCAACACTTAAGTTCCCCACACAAATGGTGGGCGTACTGAAGGAAATGGATTTAAAAATTCCCCTATCGAACAGTATATTTCTAATATAGACTACCAATCCATAGACCAGGGAAATTGGAAACCCTATTTTTCTGAGTACCTTCATCGGAACGAAAATATAATATTTTATCTTTGAAGGGCTATAAAATTCAAAAATGATCGTAAACGAAGTTACCAGAATACTCGAGGAATTGGCTCCATTGGATTATGCAGAGGATTTTGACAATGTAGGTCTGCTCATCGGAGATAAAAAAATGGAGGTAAAAGGTATTTTAGTGACCTTGGACACCTTGGAAAATGTTGTTGATGAGGCTATTGAGAAAAGCTGTAATCTCATAGTGAGCTTTCATCCGATCATTTTTAGCGGACTGAAAAAAATTACGGGTAAAAATTATGTGGAAAGGGTTGTCCTCAAATGCATCAAAAATGACATTGCCATATATAGCATGCATACTGCATTGGACAATGCCCCCATTGGTGTCAACTCCAAAATATGTGAGGTTTTAGGAATACAAAATCCAAAAATCCTTATTCCACAAAAAGGGACCATTAAAAAATTGACCACCTATGTTCCCAAGGACAGTGCTCAAGTACTTAAGGAAGCCCTCTTTGAAGCTGGGGCTGGGAACATTGGAAACTATAGCAATTGTAGCTTTTCCACTAATGGAACAGGGAGCTATATGGCAGGGCCAAATGCCAAACCTACGTTAGGGGAAATTGGAAAGGTTCATTACGAAGAAGAAACGCAGATCAGCGTTACCTACTCCAAAGGAGATCAGGGTAAAATTCTCAATGCCCTGTTACAGACACATCCCTATGAGGAGGTCGCCTATGAAATACAGACTTTGGAGAACAAAAATCAGAATATAGGCATTGGAATGGTCGGCACTCTAGAAAAAGCTATGAATGAAGAAGATTTTATGCACTGGGTTAAAAAACAAATGAATGTCAGCTGCGTGCGTCATTCCAGCTTTTTGGGCAAAAAGATCAAAAAAGTAGCAGTCTTGGGAGGAAGTGGTTCTTTTGCCATTTCCGCTGCCAAAGGGGCAAATGCAGATATTTTTATCACCGCTGACCTTAAATATCACCAGTTTTACGAGGCCGAGAGCAAAATTGTGCTGGCAGATATTGGACATTTTGAAACAGAGCAGTTTACAAAAAATCTATTAGTTGACCATCTTACAAAAAAAATTCCTAATTTTGCAATCTCTTTAGCGGAGAGCATAACAAATCCCATCAAGTATTTTTAATATATGGCAACAAAAACAGAAGCAACAGCAGAAGAAAAATTAAGAGCATTATATGATTTGCAATTAATTGATTCTAGGGTTGACGAGATACGAAATGTTCGTGGAGAATTACCTTTGGAAGTAGAAGATTTAGAAGATGAGGTGCTTGGCCTTAAGACAAGATTGGATAAGTTAAAAACTGATGTTGAAACCATCAACTATGAGATAACTGCCAAAAAGAACCTTATTGACGAATCTAAAGTTTTGGTTAAGAAATATACCGAACAACAAAAGAACGTAAGGAACAGTAGGGAGTTCAACTCTTTGACGAAGGAAGTGGAATTTCAGGAGTTGGAAATTCAATTGGCCGAAAAGAACATCAAGGAATTCAAAGTTCAAATCGAGCAGAAAAAAGAAGTCATTTCCCAAACAAAAGAACGTTTAGCAGAAAGAGACGCTCATCTAAAACACAAGAAAAGTGAATTGGATGCTATCTTGGCGGAAACTGAAAAGGAAGAAAAGGCATTGATAAAGAAATCTGCTGAATATGAAGAGCAGATTGAAGAGCGCTTGGTTAAAGCCTACAAACGCATCCGACAAAATGTTAAAAACGGACTTGCCGTTGTTCCAATTGAAAGGGGAGCTTCAGGAGGTTCATTCTTTACTATCCCACCACAAGTGCAGGTAGAAATTGCTTCACGTAAAAAAATCATTACGGATGAACATAGTGGAAGAATCTTGGTAGATCCTGTTTTAGCAGAAGAAGAGCAAGAGAAAATGCAAAAATTGTTCTCTAAATTATAAGAACAATACACAGATAAATAAAAAAGCCAGCTTAATTAAGCTGGCTTTTTTATTTGGGTTTAATTTTCATTTATAGTAATTCCAATATGCGTTGCTCTACCTCTTGGCTATCCCATTTATCTTCAATCTGGGGCATCTGCATAATCTGTTTCATTATCCCTTCTTGAGCGTCCCCAATCGCCAATGCCTCTGCATAAGACCCATCGGAAAAGGTGACTCTTGAATAGCTTGGAATCCATTTATCGGGATATTTCTCAGAGAAGCGGCGTTCGATCTTTTTCTGTAATAAAAATTTAGGATCTGCTGTTTTACTGCTCATTTCCATAAAATTGCGATAACTCAGTTCAGCAATGGCATCGGCATTGGGCTTTCGCATTTCTTGATAGGCCTGAAATGCGGAGCTCCAATCATCGTCACTCTTATCCAACAACTCACAGAGCACATAAATATCCTCAAATCCTGCATTCATTCCCTGACCATAAAAGGGAACTATGGCATGGGCTGAATCACCCACCAAAGCTACCTTGTCCCAATACGTCCAAGGATAACATTTTATGGTCACCATGGCACTTGTGGGATTACTGAAAAAGTCTTGGGTCAAGTTTTCAATGTCCTGCATGACATTGGGGAAATATGTGGTGAAGAAGCTTTTGGCATCCTCTTTGGTCTTGATACTTTCAAATGACACTTCCCCTTCGAAAGGCAAAAATAAGGTACAGGTAAAACTCCCATCCAAATTTGGCATTGCAATGAACATAAACTTGCCCCTTGGCCATATATGGAAGGAATGCTTGTCTAACTTATGCGTGCCATCGGCATTGGCCGGTATGGTAAGCTCCTTATACCCTACATCTATAAATTCCTGTGTATAATCAAATCTACTGCGGCGCTGCATTTTATGCCTTACCCTTGAAAAGGCACCATCACATCCAAAAATAACATCATAGTCATATTCTTCCCATACACCTTTCTCTGTTTCTCCCGTAAAAATCTTGGCATTGGGCAGATCTACATCCCACACCTTCTCCTCAAAACGAAACTCAACTCCGGCTTCCTCTGCCAAATCGATCATTCTTCTGTTCAATACCCCTCTGGAGATAGACCAAATAGCCTCCCCGTCTTTGCCGTATTTCTGAAAGTACAATGGCTGCCCTACCACGTGCATTGCCCGTTTATCCAAAGGAATCGCAATCTTTTTAATCTCGTCCTCTATCCCTACGGCCCTTAAGGACTTCCATCCCCTATTGCTCATTGCCAGGTTAATGGAACGACCAGAAAATTGAACATTTCTTATATCAGGCCTACGATCGAATACTGTGATGGTATGCCCTGCCTTTCTTAAATAAAGTGCCAATAAAGAACCTACCAGTCCTGAACCAACTATTGCAATGTTTTTAGGAATTTTTGTCATGCTTGCCCGCGAGGGGAAATAATGTTAAGTTGTAAAAATACTAAATTTAAAAAACACCACTCTTAGTTCACATATTATATCAGGCGGATTTAGAGAGGAAAAAAGATTACTTTAAATTTTGTTTAGTTTTTTATTATATTTGTTAGACAATTATTTTTATGATCCATTACTCCAAAGAACAACTTTTATCATTAAACTCTAGGTTTAGGGCCAACCTCATCAACAGCTGTACCGGATATAAGTCTTCCAATCTTTTGGCGACAAAATCCCAAAAGGGAATAACCAATGTGGCTATTTTCAATTCGGTGGTGCACATTGGCAGCAATCCTCCTATGTTGGGATTCATTCTTCGACCGTTAACGGTGAAAAGGAACACCTATGATAATTTTAAAGCATCGGGGTACTTTACGGTAAACCAAATTCCCAGCACAATCATAAAAAACGCACATGAAACATCTGCCAAATATGATGACGATGTTTCGGAGTTCGCCAAAACTCATTTGACTGAGGAATATATCAATGAATTCCCAGCTCCCTTTGTCAAGGAAAGTCATATAAAATTAGGGTGCAGGTACCTCAACGAATATGAAATAAAAGAGAATGGCTGTCTTCTAATCGTTGGGGAAGTCATGGATCTCTATGTACCAGAGGACATTGTGCACGAAGACGGGTGGGTGCAATTGGATAAGGCCGACACAACAGCAATTATTGGTTTGGACGGGTATGCACTACCTCGTGTCATAGACCGATTTTCCTACGCAAAGCCCGATCAAGAATCCCATTCCCTGCTCCATGGCTCATAAAAAACAAAATCTGCCCAGTAAAATCTGTAATACATGCGGACTTCCCTTTACATGGCGTAAAAAGTGGGAAAAGAACTGGGAGGAAGTAAAATATTGCAGTGAACGTTGCCGCCGTAACAAATAATTAAATGCCCTAATAAATAACAACACATTGCCTGGTATGAACAATTTAGTCTGGTTTAGAAATGATTTGAGAGTAGAAGACAATCAATCCTTGTCCCAAGCCTGTGCAGACGATAACACCATGGTCATTGGAGTGTATTGTTTTGATC
>JBFIGS010000210.1:0-4821 GCA_041602195.1 Sediminicola sp.
CATTTTCCTAATGGTACCACCAAATACCGTTTTCTCTTCAATTTTAGTTGGATTACCGTAGACAAGTACTTCTCCGCCTGCTTTAACCACAGCCTTAACATAACTACTTGCATTAATGGAGGCCCTAGATCCAGCATTTACGTTTACAGTACTAAATTTTGTTTTAAATTCCTTACCTTCATAGATACCCCCCGTATTAATAATAACATCCTGATTATCAGAGCTTCCGGAAGCTTTAATCATCCCCCCAGTAACAGTTTTAACCAGTAATTGCTCCACTTGTGCCTTAATAATAAGCTGGGCACCTTCCTGTGCCTTTAACTCCAAAATTTCTTGTTTTATAATATCGTCCGAAGTAATCCTGGCGTCTTCATTCACATCTATCACCAATAAATTTTCTGTATAATATACATCGATAAATGTCCTATATCCACTAAAGATCTTGCCCACTTCCATGCGGATTTTCAGTACTCCCTCATTGTTTACAATAGCTACTTTTTTGGTATTTGCACCTGTAATAACTGCCTTATTCACTGAGGACTTGATCAGGTTTACAGAAATTCCGTCAAACGCTTTTATCTCCTTAAATTTCTGTAACTCTTGGGTAATCTTTTCATTTTGACCACTCGATATATGAGTCCCAAAACAGATAAAGAATATCCAAAATAAATGTTTCATTCTTATTGTTTTTTAAACGAACAGCTATTTGTACAAATACTATTCCAAAGAATAATTCTTATGCCTTACCCAACAATGAAAAATCCAAATGACGTTTCATTAGGTCCGTATTCTTGACCATAACCACCACTTCATCCCCTAATTGATAGGTATTTTTGGTCTTATCGCCCACAATGGCATATTCCTTTTCATCAAAGGTATAATAATCATCTTTTATATCCCTGATACGAACCATACCCTCACATTTATTCTCAATAATCTCCACATAGATCCCCCATTCTGTCACCCCGGTAATTACCCCGACAAATTCCTGGTCTTTGTGATCGTCCATGAATTTGATCTGCATGTATTTAATAGAGTCCCGTTCTGCATTGGCCGCCAATGATTCCATATTAGAAGAATGCTTACATTTTTCCTCGTATATATCCGCTTTGGCCGAATTGCCCCCGTCTAAATAATGTTGTAACAAACGGTGGACCATAACATCCGGATATCTCCTGATTGGGGAGGTAAAATGACTGTAATAATCAAAGGCCAGTCCATAATGACCTATATTATCAGTGGTATAAATGGCCTTGCTCATACTGCGTATGGCCAGCGTATCCACTAAATTTTGTTCCTTCTTGCCCTTTACATCCTCCAGAAGCTTATTTAGGGAGTCGCTGATGTCTTTTTTACTTTTAAAGTTAAGACTATGACCAAAACGGGATATTATCCCATTTAACGCCATTAATTTTTCTTCGTTAGGCTCATCGTGTATCCTGTAGACGAAAGTTTTTACAGGTTTTTGCTTTCCTATAAACTCCGCAACCTTACGGTTGGCCAATAACATAAATTCTTCAATTAATTTATTGGCATCCTTGCTCTCTTTAAAGTAGACTCCTTCCGGCTCACTATTCTCATTTAAGTTAAACCTCACCTCAACCTTATCAAATGATATAGCCCCGGCCTTCATACGTTTTTCTCTGAGAATTTTTGCCAGTCTATCAAAGGTCAAAGTAGCATTGACCACTTCATCATCTACGGTATAAGAATTTCCCCTAATAGAAACTTCTTCAGGAATATTTCCTGAGCCAGATTCAATAATGTGTTGTGCTTCTTCGTAGGCAAATCTTTCATTGGAATTTATGACAGTTCTTCCAAACCATTGATTTTGTAAAATGGCCTTGTCATCTAATTCAAAAATGGCTGAAAAAGTATATTTCTCTTCATTTGGCCTAAGAGAACAAGCATTGTTGGATAAAACTTCTGGCAACATAGGAACCACCCTGTCAACAAGATATACAGACGTAGCCCTTTCATAAGCTTCGTCATCCAATATAGTATCCGTCTTTAGGTAATGCGAAACATCTGCAATATGCACCCCTATTTCATAATTGCCATTTTCCAATATCTGAAAGGATAGGGCATCATCAAAATCCTTTGCATCCTTGGGATCAATTGTAAAAGTCAATACGTCGCGCATATCCCTTCTCTTAGCAATCTCTTCCTCTTTGATAGAGGTATCCAGTTTGTCAGCAAAATGTTCCACCTCCAAAGGAAATTCATAAGGTAATCCGTATTCTGCTAGAATGGAATGTATTTCTGTATTGTGTTCTCCTGGCTTTCCAAGAACTTCTGTAATCTCTCCCATAGGAGAATCCCGGTCATCTGGCCAGTCTACAATTTTAACAATAACCTTATCCCCATCATTAGCTTTGCCAATTTTATCCAAGGGAACAAAAATATCGGTATACATTCTATGATCAGATGGTCGTATAAACGCAAACGTCTTTTGAAGATCTACGATTCCAACAAAGGTTGATTTTTTTCTCTCAATAACTTTTGTAATCTCTCCTTCCAATTTTCTACCTCTTCTTCTTGGATAGATATACACATCTACGGTATCCCCATGAAAAGCCTTCTTTAATTTATTGAAAGGAATGAATACATCATCATCCAATCCTTCCACAATGATATAGGCATTACCTCTTCCTGTAATGTCTACACGACCTGTATGGTAAGTTTTTGTACTTGGTATTGCTTTATATTGGCCGGTACCTTCTTCCAGTATCCTTTTTTTCTCTTTAAGTTCAACCAGTTTTTTTATAAGTTCATTTCTACCGTTACCTTCAGTTATATTAAGTTTAGCAGCTATTTGTTTATAATTGAAGCTTTTGCCTTCTCCATTTTCCAACACGGTAAAAATGCCCTTGGTAATCTCATTTCTCTTCTGGCTTTTTGACCTTTTATTCTTCTTTGACATTAATTTCATTTATTTCTGGAAAATTACAAATTATAATCCATTGAAGCTTGTTCTAACAATCATCTTAACTTAATACTAAGAAAAAACATATGATGTTATAAACATATATACTATAATATTCTTTTTCTTTTATTAATTTAAAAAATCAATGGTGGTTATTATAGGCTGTTAATAGTCGATATAAAAATGTGGTCAAAAGATTGTATTGTATGGAAATGAAAACTTGTTGACATTTTATACACCACTTATATTCTTAATTTTATCTTAAAAATCAAGTTATTATAATTTTCATTAACGATTATTCATAACCCTTATCAACATGATTTTCTTAATAGTTTGATCTGTGGATAATGTTAACTTCGAAGAAGAAACGTTTAATATCTTTTTCCTATTTAATCAGAAGTAAATGATGCTAGATCCAATTAATTTTCTAATTGAATTTAAAGGATGGAAATAAAAATTTAGTCGTTACTTTTTATGAGGTTGTTATTAACAATTAACAATAAAACCTAAGATGCATAATTACAGCAAGTTTGGTGAAACTTGAAATTTATGTTGTTAACAACCCGTATTTTGTTGTAAAACCATAGGTTGTTGTACATTTGTATAGGATTAATATGATTATGTTATGAAAATAGCTATTGGAAATGACCATGCGGGTACAGAGTATAAATTGGCCATTATTGGACTCCTAAAGTCAATGAAAATTGAGGTACAGAACTATGGTACCGATGGGACGGATAGTGTGGACTATCCTGATTTTGTGCATCCGGTTGCCAATGATGTAGAAAATGGCGAAGTTGATTTTGGTATCATTATATGTGGTAGTGGCAATGGAGCCTCCATGACTGCCAATAAACATCAGAAGGTCCGTTGTGCACTTTGTTGGAATAAAGAGATTGTATCCTTGGCACGGGAACACAACGATGCCAATATCCTGAGTTTGCCCGCACGATACATTTCATTGCCCCAGGCATTGGAAATGGTAAAAACTTTCTTGGAAACCAAATTTGAAGGAGGAAGACACGAAAGAAGGATTGAAAAAATAGCCTGTTCATAATTCATCACCATTCCAAGGCGATGGATTGTTGTCATTATTACAAATACAACTCCTTTTATTAATGGTTACCATGAGGGTAGAAATAAAAAAATTTCAAGAACTAACAGCCAACCAGTTGTATGATATTCTTCAACTAAGGAGTGAGGTTTTTGTCGTGGAACAGGATTGTGTATACCAAGACTTGGATGGGAAGGATCAAAAAGCCCTACATATTATAGGTTATAAGGAAAATGAGGTGGTAGCATATACCCGAATTTTCAAAAGTGGGGATTATTTTAAAGTGGCCAGTATAGGAAGGGTAGTTGTAAAATCTTCAGAACGGAAATTTGGTTATGGTGTTGATATCATGAAAGCATCTATTGCCGCTGTTGAAGAATATTTTAAGGAAAGCACTATTCATCTCTCTGCACAGTGTTATTTAATTAAATTCTATAATTCACTGGGATTTAAGGAAGTAGGAGAAGAATATCTGGAAGATGGGATTCCCCATATAGGAATGGCTAGACATAAATAAAGGAGGCCTAGGCCTCCTTTTATAATTTTACAAAGAAATATATTTTATACTTTCATCAAGTGATCCCCATCCATATTGAGGTCTTCCATTAAGGTATTGGTAAATTTATAATGGCCCTTGGTAGTGATGATCTTGAAACGATTACTCTTCATTCTGCTCAAGGTATCCAAGAATAACCATTTTGATTTAAGCAGGGAGTGTTTTTCTGATTTAAGACTGATATCGAAAAAATATTTTCTACCATTTTTAATAGCTACTATATCCGGTGTAACCCTCATCCCACTGCTCTTTTTTAGATACGATTTAGGATGTTCAAAACCCTCC
>JBFIGS010000211.1:0-4805 GCA_041602195.1 Sediminicola sp.
ATAGTTAAGGGCATCGATCATGGCATTGGCCGAAGAGGCACACGCTGATACCGTTGTATAGTTGGGTCCCATAAAACCATGCTTTATGGATATATTGCCAGGGGCAATATCAGCGATCATCTTAGGGATAAAGAATGGATTAAACCTTGGAGTACCATCTCCTGCAGCGAAATTCATCATTTCGTTCTGGAATGTTTCCAAGCCTCCTATACCTGCTCCCCAAATTACGCCTACACGAAATTTGTCTATCTTATCAAGATCTAATCCAGAATCTATAATTGCTTCATCAGAAGATACCAGAGCATATTGTGCAAACCTATCCAGTTTACGTGCCTCTTTTCTATCAAAATGGTCTTCTGCATTGAAATTCTTTAGTTCACAAGCAAATTTTGTCTTGAATTTTTCAGTATCATAATATGTAATTGGTGCACATCCACTTTTCCCGCTTTTTAAGCCTTCCCAATATTCCTGAATATTGTTGCCTATGGGGGTTAACGCTCCCAATCCAGTAACCACAACTCGTTTTAATTGCATTGAACCAATTTTTATTTTAGTATCTAAGACAAGTGTAAATTAAAAAAAAATATCCATGCGACACTATTACCACATGGATATTTTAAAAATCTCATTCAAGATATCATAAAATTACTTTGCCTCTTCTATATAACTAATTGCTTGACCAACTGTTGCTATATTTTCGGCTTGATCGTCTGGAATCTGGATATCGAATTCTTTTTCGAATTCCATAATCAATTCAACAGTGTCCAATGAATCTGCTCCTAGGTCGTTAGTAAAGCTTGCTTCCGCAACAACTTCGTTTTCATCAACACCCAATTTATCAACGATGATAGCCTTTACTCTTGATGCAATGTCTGACATAATTATTCTTGTTTAAATATTTAATTGATGGCAAAAATAAAAAACTTTAGATTAATTACACTATTTGCCGTTAAAATGTAGAACAATTTAATGAATTTAAATTCAAGAGTATTAATTTAGCCCAACTATTTTACCCGCCTGAAAGAAAATTAATTTCATGAAACGTATCGTTCTATTTGCCTCTGGATCTGGATCCAATGTTGAAAACATCGCTAATTATTTCAAGGATAATCCCAAGGTGACTATTTCTGCGGTGCTAACAAACAAAAGGGACGCGAAGGTTTTGGAACGCTGCGACAGGCTAAAGATCAATGCACTTTATTTTAATCGGACAGCCTTTTTGGAAAGTGATTGTGTGTTGGATATTCTCAAAGCAATGAACCCCGATTTAATTGTCCTGGCCGGTTTTCTATGGAAAATTCCGGATGCATTAATTTTTCACTTTTCTGATAAGATAATCAACATCCACCCTGCTCTTTTGCCAAAATATGGCGGAAAAGGCATGTATGGAATGAAAGTTCACGAGACTATTATTCAAAATAAGGAAACAGAAACGGGCATCACCATACACTATGTAAATCAAAATTATGACGAAGGTGCTATTATTCATCAGGCAAAAACTGTAGTTACCCCTTCCGACACTGCAGAAAGCGTGGCACAAAAGGTACATGCCCTGGAATATGAACATTTTCCTAAAATAATAGATTCCCTCTTGCATGGATAAAGCAGATGTACATATTTATACCGATGGGGCAGCAAGGGGAAATCCGGGTCCCGGCGGCTACGGCATTGTGATGGAATGGGTAGGAAAACCTTATAGAAAAGAATTCAAACAAGGGTTTAGGCATACGACCAATAATAGAATGGAATTATTGGCGGTCATAGAAGCCCTGAAAAAACTTAAAGTACCGGGTCTTAAAATTACGGTGTTTACCGATTCCAAGTATGTTGTGGACGCTGTAGAGAAAAAATGGCTGGATCGTTGGGAACGGACCAATTTTAAGGACAAAAAGAATCCCGATCTTTGGAAACTGTTCTTGGTGGAATACAGAAAACACCAAGTCCATTTCAAATGGATAAAAGGACATAACAATCACCGCCAAAATGAACGATGCGATCAATTGGCCGTTGAGGCTTCCAAAGAATTGAATCTTCCTGCTGACAAAGGCTTTGAGGATTCCTTAAAGAATTAGGGCGTAGACTTTATTCCATAGCTCATATTCGTAAAAGCAATCTTTTTAAAACTTCAATAAATTCTTGGAAAGTTACCCTTATATTTGCAGCAAATTTTAATAAATGGGCAAATTACTGATTGTGGGCACTGTTGCCTTCGATGCTATTGAGACACCTTTTGGAAAAACAGATAAAATTCTTGGGGGAGCAGCGACCTTTATCGGTCTTGCCGCATCACAATTTGACTTGGATTCCGCGATTGTTTCTGTAGTAGGGGACGATTTCCCACAAGAATACTTAGATCTTTTATCTAGTAAGAACATAGATATCTCGGCTATAGAAATAGTAAAAGGCGGCAAAACCTTTTACTGGAAAGGCAAATACCATAATGATCTTAACTCCAGGGATACATTGGCGACAGAACTTAATGTCCTGGCCAACTTTTCACCCGTAGTACCACATAACTTCAAGAACGCCGAAGTGGTTATGCTAGGCAATCTTCACCCGAGCGTCCAAAAAAGTGTTATTGAACAAATGGAGACCAAGCCTAGGCTTATCGTTCTTGATACCATGAACTTCTGGATGGACAATGCGCTGGAAGAATTGTTGGACGTAATTAAACATGTAGATGTTATTACCATCAATGATGAAGAAGCGAGACAGTTGACCAAAGAGTATTCCTTGGTAAAGGCCGCGGCAGCCATTCATAAATTAGGACCAAAATATGTAGTGATAAAAAAAGGGGAGCACGGAGCCCTCTTATTTAAAGATGAGAATGTGTTTTTTGCCCCAGCATTGCCCTTAGAGGAAGTTTTTGATCCAACAGGAGCTGGAGATACTTTTGCCGGGGGGTTTGCAGGCTATCTCGCAGAATCAAAAAACATTTCCTTCAACAATATGAAAAGCGCCATTATCCATGGCTCTAACCTAGCATCTTTCTGCGTTGAAAAGTTTGGTACTGAAAGAATGAAAAATCTTGAAAGGAACGAGGTTACTAAGCGACTGATGCAGTTTAAAGAGTTGACACAGTTTGATATTGAATTACAATAATATTTGCCCTGTCTTTTCAGGGCTTTTTTAATACCTATTTATCATGAGTGACGCTATTAAGCACGAATGTGGAATTTCCCTTATCAGATTATTAAAGCCTTTAGAGTACTATAAGGAGAAATATGGTACTGCCTTTTATGGGGTCAACAAAATGTACCTCATGATGGAAAAGCAGCACAACCGTGGGCAAGACGGTGCTGGCTTTGCCAGTATAAAATTGGATATGGCACCCGGGGAACGCTATATGAGCAGGGTACGCTCTATAGCCCAACAACCCATTCAGGATATTTTTGCACAAATCAACGATCGCATCAATACCACTTTATTGGAGCATCCAGAATATCAGGATGATGTGGCACAGCAAAAAAAACACATACCTTATATAGGGGAGGTCCTATTAGGCCATGTTCGTTATGGCACCTTTGGAAAAAATAGCATAGAGAGTGTTCACCCTTTTTTAAGACAGAACAACTGGATGCACCGTAACCTTATTGTGGCCGGTAATTTCAACATGACCAATGTTCATGAACTCTTTGATAACCTGATCCGCATTGGACAGCACCCTAAAGAGCTTGCCGATACTGTTACGGTAATGGAAAAGATAGGTCACTTTTTGGATGATGCAGTAGCTAAACTGTACAAGCAAATAAAAAAGGAAGGTTTCAGTAAACGCGAAGCATCCCCTATAATCGCTGAGCGGCTCAATGTTGCCAAAATACTGAGAAAAGCAGCAAAGAACTTTGATGGAGGTTATGCTATGGCAGGCCTGTTAGGTCATGGGGACTCCTTTGTCCTTAGAGATCCTTCCGGTATACGACCTACCTATTTTTATCAAGATGATGAAGTGGTGGCCATTGCATCTGAAAGACCGGCCATACAAACCGTCTTTAATGTAAGGTATGAGGATATTCAAGAATTGGATCCGGGCAAGGCGATCATCATTAAGAAAAATGGTGAAGTTATGCTCAAACAAATATTGGAACCAAAAGAACGTAAGGCATGTTCTTTTGAGCGCATTTACTTTTCAAGGGGTAGTGACAAAGAAATATACCAGGAACGAAAGGAATTGGGGAAATTACTTTATCCCCAAATTCTGAAGTCGATAGATGGTGATATCAAAAACACCGTATTCTCTTATATTCCCAATACGGCGGAAACATCATTCTACGGTATGGTGAAGGAGGCCCAAAACGATCTTAACAGGCAAAAGGAAAAACAAATCTTGGCAATAGGTTCTAAGATTACTTCAGAAGAGTTACATAGAATTTTGGAGGTGCGTCCTAGAATAGAGAAGGTAGCCATCAAAGATGCCAAACTTAGAACGTTTATTACACAGGAGAGTATCAGGGATGATCTTGTCGCCCATGTTTACGATATTTCTTACGGTTCTGTAAAGGAAGGGGACAACCTAGTTATTATAGATGACAGTATTGTAAGGGGAACTACCTTGAAGAAGAGTATTCTTGGCATCTTAGACCGATTGTTGCCTAAAAAAATAATCGTGGTATCATCCGCACCACAAATACGATATCCCGATTGTTATGGTATAGATATGGCTAAATTGGAAGACTTCATTGCTTTCAGGGCGGCACTAGCGCTACATCAAGAAAGAAATACCATGCATCTGGTTGAGGAGATCTACAAGAAATGTTTGAAACAGGTCAGCAACCCGGATAGTGACATCATCAACTACGTCAAGGAAT
>JBFIGS010000212.1:0-4799 GCA_041602195.1 Sediminicola sp.
CTCATAGGAGGAGGGATTATTTGGGGAGTTTCAGGTATGGTGTTATTCATCCCTTTTGTGGCCATTCTCAAAATAGTAAGTGGTTATATTGAGGAATGGAAGCCACTTAATATATTACTTGGCCGTGGTGAGGAAGCTAAACCTAAAAAAATTGAATGAACTTATCTTTTGTACTATTAGTTTCCTGGTTATCATGGATGCTTTTAGTTTTTATTTCATTCAGCATCGGATCGAATACGAGACAAAAAAAAGCCGACATAGCTTAAAGCTGACGGCTTTCTAATGATTATACTAGAATTTATTATTGTGGCATCACTACGGTATCGATAGCGTGAATTACACCATTGGAAGCGGCTACATCAGCCATAACCACAGTTGCAGTTCCTCCTTTGGCATCGGTCAATAGCACCTTGCCATCTTTTAAACTTAAAGTTATTGTTTCACCTTGTACCGTAGTTACCATAAACTTGCCATTGTTCTTATTGATGGCATCGATAACAGCAGCAGCTTCAAATTTTCCTGCCACCACGTGGTAGGTCAATACAGCTGTCAAGGTTTCCTTACTTTCTGGCTTTAGAAGTCCGTCTACAGTTCCTTCTGGCAGTTTTGCAAATGCATCATTGGTAGGTGCAAAAACCGTAAATGGTCCTTCACTGCTCAAGGTTGCTACTAAATCTGCAGCTTTTACTGCTGCTACCAAGGTTGTAAAGTTTTCGTTTCCAGCGGCAACACCAACAATATTAGGAGTTTCTACTGTTTCTTGAACAACCTCCATTACCTCAGTAGAGGCTTCGTCCATGGCATCTGACGCTTCTTTTTTTGTTTGCCCACAAGAGGTAGTAATTACTCCAACAAGTGCAAAGGCGCTAATAATTTTCATTAGGTTCATAGTTTCTTTTTTTTAGTTTTTGTAAAGGTAGAGGATGAATACGGTAAATATTCTTAATTTTTGTTTAAAGTTTTAATTAATTTCTTAAACAAATAATAAATTATTAGTCCATCTACCAACTAACTGGCCAATATCCATTCCCTTGCTTTTACAGAATGATACTATCTTTCATTTTGCGACACTGGGCACTCTCAGGAGGTGGCGTATTTTTTCAACATCTAATTATTGACTATTTTTAGGCCTATTCATTAGTCTATAGAGTAACTTTATCCACAAATTTGTGCCATGAAGAATACCATTTCCCATAGGGTTGCTGATTTTTTGAAAAATTACCCTCCTTTCAGCCTCCTCCCGCAGCACGAAATTGAAACTCTTTCGGAGCAAATTTCTATTATTTACAAAGAAAAGGACACCCTTATTTTTGCCGAGAATGAAGAGTCACACTCCCATTTCTATGTGGTACACAAGGGAGCAGTTGCCTTGCGCAAAAGTCCTAAAAACGATATTGTGGATATTTGTGATGAAGGAGATATTTTCGGATTAAGACCCCTAATAGCTCTTGAAAACTATAAAATGGAGGCAAAAACCCATGAAGAGAGTATTCTTTATGCTATTCCAATAGCAATCTTTAAGCCTTATGCACTAGAAAACAAGGAAGTAGGGAACTTTCTAATTGAAAGCTTTGCTTCCAACACCCGAAATCCCTATTCTAAAAGCCACAGAGGTAAGCTTTTTGGTGAGTCAGAAGTAGTGGAAGAAGTAAATACCATTCAAAAACTACATGATCTTCAACCTGTTAAATATTCTAAAAAACTTGTTACATGTTCGCCTAGGACTACAGCAAAGTCCATAGCCGCGACAATGACCAAAAAAAATGTTGGTGCCATGCTGGTGGTGAAGGACTCATTGCCCATAGGGATCATTACAGATAAAGATTTGAGGAATAAAATTGTCACTGGAGAATATCCCATTACTACGGCCGCTTCCAAAATAATGACTTCCCCTGTTATCACCTACCGCAAGAATCTCACCATTACCCAGGCCCAAATGGCCATGATGAAAAGCAATATTAGCCACTTGTGCCTTACAAAGGATGGTACAACCAATACCAAAGCCTGTGGTATTCTTTCCAAGCATGATGTAATGGTTGCCCTAGGTAATAATCCTGCCGTCCTTATAAAGGCAATTAAAAGAGCTAAAAGATTTAAGGAAATTAAGCCCATCAGGGCAAGTATCATGCAGTTACTGCAGGGGTATTTGGCACAAAATATACCCATGACCTTGACTTCTAAAATTATTGCCGAATTGAACGATGCCTGCATCAAGCAAGTCGTAAAGATAGCCCTGACGAAAATGCAAGATCCGCCACCAGTAAAATTTGCATGGCTGGCAATGGGAAGCCAGGGAAGAAGTGAACAACTGTTGCATACAGATCAGGACAATGCCCTTGTTTTTGAAGATGTGGAAGATGAATTATTGGAGGAGACGAAGGCCTATTTTTTAAAATTGGCCTCCACCGTAAATAAAGGACTTAATGTCATTGGATATGATTATTGTCCCGCAGAAATGATGGCCTCTAACCCCAAATGGTGTCAAAGTCTAGAACAATGGAAACAAACCGTTTCCCATTGGATCACCAATCCAGGAAATGATGAAGTGTTGCTGTCCTCTATATTTTTTGACTATAGTTTGGCTTATGGGGATGCCCAAATGGTAGCTGAATTATCTGACTATATATTTAAAAGCGTAAGCAGTTACCCCATATTTTATGTGCATTTAGCAAGTGGCGCCCTTCAAAACCCATCCCCTACCGGTTTCTTTAGGCAGTTTCTCGTTGAACAGGATGGTGCCCATAAGGATTTCTTTGATATTAAAAGACGTGCATTAATGCCATTGACAGATGCCGCCCGTGTTCTTATCTTATCCCACTCCGTAAAATCTATCAACAATACCGCGGAACGATTTGAAAAATTGGCACAATTGGAACCCAATAATGAAGAGCTATATCTGGCCTGTTCTTATGCTTCCAAAGCCCTATTAAAATTTAGAACCAAGCAGGGCCTACGCCATAATGATTCAGGGAGGTTCATAGCTCTGGAATCCCTTACCAAGGAGGAAAAAATAAAGCTGAAAAGGACCTTCAAGACCATTTCAGAAATTCAGGAACTCATTTCAATCCGTTTTAAAGTAGCCAACATATTAGGATGATAAACCTCTTCAAAAAGCAGAAAAAGGATTACCCAGATTTTTGGGTCACTTACGAAAGGTCTTTCGAGAATAAAATCCCCAATGACCTAAAGTCGGTTCGCTTTGTAGTCCTAGATACAGAAACCACAGGATTTGATTATAACACGGATCGAATTTTATGTATAGGTGCTATTGGCCTTAAAAATAACACCATTGCCATTCAAGACAGCCTGGAGGTGTTTGTACATCAAGAACACTATAATATTGAAAGTGCAGAAATACACTGTATCCTAAAAAAAGGAAAGATAGAACGCCTACCTGAAATTGAAGCCTTGCAGCAATTATTGGAGTACCTCGGAAATTCTGTAATCATAGCGCACCACACCAAATTTGATATCACTATGATCAATAGGGCCTTAGAGCGCCATGGATTGCCCAAATTAAAGAACAAGGCTTTAGATACAGCCGTATTGTACAAAAAATCCTTGCTTTTTACGACGTTGTTGGAAAAAAAAGATCATTACACACTGGATGACCTTGCAGATAAGTTCAGTATCTCAAAAGAAGATAGGCATACCGCTATTGGAGACTCCTATATTACCGCCATTGCTTTTCTTAAGATCCTGAATAGGATGAAATACAGAAAGGAACCTACTTTAAAGGATCTGTTCAAATAAAAAAGCTCCCAGAACAGTATAACTTTTCTAGGAGCCTAAATCTTATGAAATACGCACTACGACTTTAAATAAGCGAGCACATTTTTTTCAATACGGGATTGGATATCCGATATATCTGCCTTAACAAACTTCTCTCCGGTAATATTCTCATAGAGTTCTATATACCTTTCTGATACCGTGGTAATATATTCATCAGACATTACAGGAACTTTTTGTCCTTCCAGTCCTTGGAAGCCTTCACTGATCAACCATTGTCTCACAAACTCTTTAGAGAGTTGCTTTTGTGGCTCCATCCTATTTTGTCTTTCCTCATAGCCATCGGCATAAAAATAACGGGAGGAATCTGGGGTATGGATCTCATCTATCAATACAATTTTTCCATCTTTGGTCTTACCAAATTCATATTTGGTGTCCACCAATATCAAACCTCTTTTAGCGGCAATTTCGGTGCCTCTTTGAAAGAGATCTCGGGTGTATTTTTCCAATACAATATAATCTTCTTCTGAGACTATGCCCCTTTTTAAAATATCCTCTCTGGAAATGTCCTCATCATGATCTCCCATTTCAGCTTTTGTAGCTGGGGTAATGATGGGTTCGGGAAACTTATCGTTTTCCTTCATGCCTTCTGGCATTGTAACCCCGCATAAAATCCTCTTGCCCAATTTGTATTCCCTTGCCGCATGGCCCGACATATATCCTCGAATTACCATTTCTACCTTAAAGGGCTTGCAGGCATAGCCAACGGCCACGTTGGGATCTGGGGTTGCCAAAAGCCAATTAGGTACAATATCTGCCGTATCCGCCATCATTTTGGTGGCGATCTGATTTAGTATCTGTCCTTTATAGGGAATACCTTTGGGCATTACCACATCAAAGGCAGAGAGCCTATCCGTGGCAACCATTACCAAAATATCGTTTTCCAACTGGTATACTTCCCTTACTTTTCCCTTGTAGACACTTTTTTGTCCGGGGAAATTAAAATTTGTGCTTGTAATGGTATTGTTCATCTAATCTTAATTTTGATGCTCTATGTCTTTATATGCATC
>JBFIGS010000213.1:0-4766 GCA_041602195.1 Sediminicola sp.
AGATTCCTTCTGGCAGATTGTTTTCCTTCAATACGGCCGCAGCGATATTTTGACAGGCAATCCCACATAAAGGTGTCTTTTCTGAAGGCTTCCATACGCATACATCTCCACATACCCAAGCTAGGGCTGTATTCCATGCCCATACAGCTACAGGAAAGTTAAAAGCAGAGATGATACCAACAACTCCTAATGGATGGTACTGCTCGTACATGCGGTGTCCGGGACGTTCAGAATGCATGGTCAAACCGTGCAATTGTCTGGATAGACCAACGGCAAAATCACAGATATCTATCATTTCCTGGACTTCTCCTAATCCCTCTTGATAGGATTTGCCCATTTCATAGGACACCAACTTTCCAAGAGGCTCTTTTAATTCGCGTAGTTTATTCCCAAACTGACGAACAATTTCTCCCCTTAATGGAGCGGGCTTATTTTTCCAAGTTTTAAATGCTGAGGTGGCAGCCTCCATAACCTTATCGTAATCTTCTTTGGAGGTTGTTTTTACCTTTGCGATCAGAGCTCCATCAACTGGTGAGTGAGAGGCAAGAATGTCTCCTGATGAAAAATTATGGGACCCAGTGGAGGTGCCAGGATTTATATCTTGGATTCCGAGTTGTTTTAAAGCATCATGGATTCCGAAAGTTGTAGCTATTTTTGACATTTTATAACTTTTTATATAATAAATGTTAGATTTTCACAAAGTTATGCAATTAACATTAGTATGAAAGGGAATAGAAAATTGATTTGGGGAAATTAAATAATATTTTTAAGATTCTTTACAGAAAGGATAAAACTTGTGCCCTGTCCATTACTGGTATAGTTCAGATGGGCCGAAATTTGTTTGCAAAGGGAGTTGATTATTTTGAAACCTATTCCCTTGGTCTGGGCAGGGTCAAAATTCTTGTGCAATCCTTTTCCATTATCGGTTAGCACTATGGTTATTAAGCGTTCCTCTTGCTCCTCTTGGGTTACTAAAATGTGCAATTGATTGTCTTCTGAGGATATTTCAAAGGCATGCTTAAGGGCGTTGGTCACCAACTCAGAAAGAATCAATCCTATGGGTACTGCCACATCAAGATTTAAAGATATTTCTGGACAGGTAATGGTATAATTTACTGTTGGCAGCAGTTTTCTTTGGTATACCATAAGATCTGTCAAATAGTCTTTGAGGTCTACGGTTTTTGAATTCGCATCCTGATAAATTTTTTGGTGTGTCAGGGCAATGGCCATGATTCTAGATTGGCTATCTTCCAAAGCAGTGATCGCCTCTTTATTAGTAAGTTTTCTTTTTTGGATGTTAATAAGGCTTGAGGTCATCTGCAAATTGTTCTTTACCCGATGATGAATTTCCTGTAGTAAGTTTATTTTTTCTTTGTTTGAATTTTCCAGTTCCTTTGTGCGCAGTCTTACCCTATCTTCCAAGGTGTGTTGGTAGCTATCGTTTTTATGGACGATAAACCCCAGCATGGACGTTATTACAAATCCGAAGAGCAATAAAAAATAGGATTCTCTAGTATGTGGAAAAATGGCGAATGTCTCTTTGGCAAAGTATTGGATATGCCATTTTCTGTTAGCCACTTTTAAGGCTTTTTGCCGTAATGCATCCGAAATATCTATGGCCCGGTCTTCACTGAAACTTGAAAATAGGGGAACCTTATTTTGACCTTCGTCGACTATAACTATATCCAGGACCTTTAATTCAGTGTCTAAAATTTTAGCAATGTATTCCGTCATGTCATAAACCCCAAGAACATATCCCAATACCTCATTTTCTATAGGGCCATAAACTGCTTTTAATACTAAAAAGCCATAATGGTTGTGCTTTTCAGCAGTAATTAATTTAATAGGTTGGGAAAAAACTATGTTTTTGGTTCTATTGGCCAAGGCGAGGGTAAAGGCGTTTCTTGGATCGGAAGAAAGATCCACGCCTACTACACTTTTCAAATGCGACACTGGATTGGCGAATTCAATTGGGAAATAATATTCCTTTTTATCGGCCAAAACCAATCCTGAAATGGAATCAATTTTTGAGATGCGTATGGTACTGTCCATTATTCTTTGCTGTGCCTCCTCAAAAAGTAGCTTTTTGTCATATGCTATGCGTGGAGCCCATTCCAGTGCCTTTATTCCCGGTAGTCCTATCACAAAGGGATTGGTAAATTCTTCAAATAGCTCAAGGGAAACACTATCATTGTTTTTGAAGAAAAAGGCCATGGTTTCCATCACAATGTTCGCCTTTCCTAATTCCTTGTCGAATTTTAGGTTGGCCCTGGTAATGGCATTATTGATAATAAAATTATTTTGAATGATTCGCCTTTGGTTGGCAGAATAGAATAAGTAGCAGGAGGCCAGACCTCCTAAAAATAGAATAATAAGGTACTTGAAACTGTCCTTTCCAAACATGAGATAATTTACTCATTATACGATTCAAAATCAAATATAACTAAGATTTTTCTCACAAGGGACATTATCATTTGATTGGGTTAATCTTTGACGGTATACCGCTCATCTACGGGCATTACAGTTCCGCAATTATCACATGTCCTAAGTTCTTTGGAATTATAAAAGGTTTTAAAATGGCCTAAGAAATCATTTTCAATGTCATGTAAAGGGAAATGAACTTCATATAATTTATGATTGCAATTGTCGCAATACCAGATCAGACCATCTTTTAAGTTCAGTTCAGATCTTTTGCGCTCAATGACCAAGCCGATAGACCCCTTTTCCCGAACAGGGGAGTGTGGAATATTTGCGGGGTGAAGGTACATATCTCCAGGACCTAGTTTCATGGTCTTTTTCTTACCGTTCTCTTGGATATGAATTTGAATATTGCCTTCCAATTGGTAAAAAAGTTCTTCGGTCTCGTTGAAATGATAATCTTTTCTGGCATTGGGTCCGGCTACGATCATAACAATATAATCCCCTGCATCCTTATAAAGGTTTTTGTTGCCTACAGGTGGCTTTAGAGAATCCCTATTCTCCTCGATCCATTTATTTAAGTTAAACGGTTGCTGAATTGCCATAGTATTCATTTTATAATTGAATGTTGGCCTATTGTGAATCCACGGTTTGGATATCCAAAAAGGCTACTGCTAATTTAAGAAAAGTAAATGGCTTTGGAGAAGACTACCTGTAGAACAATTGGGTGTAATAAAAATTACCGGCCTTATCCTTTTTTACACTAACGGCAGTATGCGAAAAATTTCCTTCAATATTTTTTCGGTGTCCTGCACTGGCCATCCATTCATCAAAAGCCTTCTTAGCGGTTGTGTAATCTTTGGCCACATTTTCGGCCACAATGGAAGCATTTACTTCGGTTGATATTTGGGAGGCCCGTGCACTAAAATTGTCGTGATTGATAGTTCCCATGGCGATCATATAATCTGTATGGTCATTGGCATAGTCGTATGCCACTTCACTGAAATCAAGGTTGGAGTAGCCCAAAGAAGTCCTGTAGTCATTAACCATGACCAGTAATTCTTGTTCTACGCTAACCGCATTTTCAGCTTTTGGAATGGCAGTATCGTCAATGGAATCCTTGCTACAAGATGAAACCATCAAAACGAATAAGACCATTACAGCTAAGTGTAACCTTCCCTTCATAAAGTGCTCAATCGCAAGTAGGTATGTTCAATTGCTAAGTAGGTAGTGAGGAATGGGGGTCTTCTAATTCTGTTGATTTGGGGTCAACAACAATGTAATAATACTAAAATTTTGGCTTAAACGGGATTAATTACCAAGTTATTTCGATGAAATGCAACAAAAAAAAATACAACCATAATTGCGAACTTACATTCGCGCCATGGCTATTGTTGAATCATTTGTGTAACAGCATACTAAAAACGGATAGTCCCATATTATTTTACTGACACCGATAAAATTGATAACTTTAAAAGATACACCCCTTAGAAGGATATATACGTTTTATTATGTGCTACGATATTAAAGCCAGTTTGGAAGCCCAGCTCAACCGCGCCAAAAGGAGTGGGGATAAGAAGGCCATTGAAGAAATTCTCGAGGATTTGGTTCCCCTAACAGATCTTCCTCTACACCATGCTTCTGGGTTCAGCCATCCCAAACTACTTATTTATACGGACCGCTCCCCTGATTTTCCTGAGGTATCCTCTTGGGGCTTGGTGCCCCATTGGGTAAAGGATAGGGTCCAGCTGAATAAGTTATGGAACAATACACTGAATGCAAGGGGTGAAACCATCTTTGAAAAACCATCCTTTAGGGAAGCTGCCAAAAATAGCCGCTGCATTATTTATATAGACGGGTTTTATGAACACCATCATTATAATGGAAAGACCTATCCTTTTTTTATTCAATTGAAAAACCAAAGTCCAATAGCACTTGCCGGCTTATGGAGTGAGTGGTATGATGGCGAAACCAAAACAATGCTGAATTCCTTTTCTATTGTAACAACTACTGGAAATTCTTTGCTAGCCAAAATCCACAATAATCCTAAACTAAAGGGCCCTAGAATGCCCGTTATTTTACCTTCTGAATTGGAGGATCAATGGTTAAACCCTATAAGGGACGAACTCGACCAAAAACAAGTTGAAAATTTGATTGCCGCCTTCCCTGAAAATGAACTGGAAGCCTATACTGTAGGTAGGTTAAGGGGAAAGGAATACAGGGGCAATATTCCTGAAATCTACGAAGAGGTGGTGTATGAGGAGCTTCAGTTTTAGGTTTTTAATCCAATTCAAGAATAATGTGGCCTAACCTTAGTTATAGGGGCTAATTAGATTAAAAACTCTTTA
>JBFIGS010000214.1:0-4748 GCA_041602195.1 Sediminicola sp.
GCATGTTGCCCATGTTCCATCCTTCCCGCTGCATTGATGCGGGGGGCAATGATAAAGACTACATCGGTAATGGTAAATTCTTGTTTTTTGGTCTGTTGCATGATAGCCCTAAATCCGGCCCTAGGACTGGAATTGATTACCTGCATCCCAAAATAGGCCAAAACCCTATTCTCTCCTGTGATCGGAACAATATCTGCCCCAATGGCCGTAGCAACAAGATCTAAGAAGGGTATGATATCATGGATGGTTTCCCCTTTTCTCGATCCAAGCGCCTGAATCAGTTTAAATCCTACCCCACAGCCACAGAGTTCGTCATAAGGATAGTTACAATCATTCCGCTTTGGATCTAAAACTGCAATAGCTTGGGGTAATGACTCTCCCGGCCGGTGATGGTCGCATATGATAAAATCTACGCCCTTTTCTTTGGCATAAGCTACCTTGTCTATGGCTTTGATCCCGCAATCCAGGGCAATGATCAATGTAAACCCATTGTCTTCCGCAAAATCTATTCCAGCATATGAAACACCATAACCTTCCCCATACCTATCTGGAATATAGGTCGCAACGTTGGGATAGTACTGTAATAAATAGGACGATACCAAGGCAACTGCAGTGGTCCCATCCACATCATAATCTCCGTAGACCAAAATATTCTCCCCTTCAGCAATGGCCCTTTCAATACGCTCCACGGCCAAATCCATATCCTTCATTAAAAAAGGATCGTGCAATTGGGTCAGCTCAGGTCTGAAAAAGGTTTTTGCAGCTTCAAAAGAATCAATACCACGCTGTAACAATAAAAATGCCACCAAAGGATCAACTTTAAGTTCGTTGGCAAACGCCATCACTTTTTGTTCTTCCGGTTTTGGTTTTAGCGTCCAGCGCATAGTATTGGTATGGGTTTTAATTTGGGGTTCAAAAGATTGTAAATAGTGCTAAAAGGGCCTATTTATGGTGAAATATTGGCTTGATTTCCAGTTCGGCGAATTTTCTGAACATTTCCATCACCCCACAATATTTCTCAATGGACAAATCAATCGCCCTTTGTAATTTATGTTCCGACAAATTACTGCCATGAAAATGGTATTCGAGGGTCACCTTGTCATAAAATTTGGGATCCTCATCGGTCAGGTTGGCTATGGTTTCCATATGAAACTCATCTACCTCCAATTTCATTTTCTTTATCATAGAAGCAATATCCAGCCCGGAACACCCAGCCAATGCCGACAACATAAGGGCCTTGGGCCTATAGCCCTTTCCTTCGCCACCATTCTCTGGACCGGCATCTATAAGAAGATTCAACCCTGATGGATTAGTGCTTTCAAAGGCCATATTACCGAGCCATTTGGTAGAAATATGATTTGTCATGATCTTAATTTTTTGTTACTTGTAGGATTCAAAAATACAACATAAATATAGAAATATGCCACTAGTCACACCCTTAGACCCATCCCATGATAACGAAACCGAAGAACTTGCAAAGTTCTTCAACGAGACCTTGGGATTCTGCCCAAATTCGGTGTTGACCATGCAACACAGACCTGCTATTTCAAAGGCATTTATCAACTTGAACAAAGCGGTAATGGCCAACGAAGGGAGGGTAACTTCCGCCTTAAAAAGAATGATCGCCTGGGTCAGCAGCAATGCTACAGGATGCCGATATTGCCAGGCGCATGCCATAAGGGCCGCGGAACGCTATGGGGCCGAACAGGAACAGTTGGATAATATTTGGGAATATCGTACCCATCCCTCATTTTCGGAAGCTGAAAGGGCCGCCTTGGATTTTTCCTTGTTGGCATCCCAAGTTCCCAATGCAGTGGACGAAGAGATAAAAAAGCGTTTGTACACCTATTGGAACGAAGGAGAAATAGTTGAAATGTTGGGCGTTATCTCCCTTTTCGGGTATCTCAACAGATGGAACGATTCCATGGGAACTACCATAGAAGAAGGGGCTGTGGAGAGTGGCAACCAATACCTCGGGAAACACGGATGGGAAAAAGGGAAACACATTTAGATGAAAAAAATACTGGGCCAAGTAGTCTCCATAGAGAAGAGAAGTATCTTTTCCGCAGAGGTAACCATTGATAATGGAAGGATCCTTTCCATTGTAAAAAAGGAACACGATCACAAAAACTATATCCTCCCGGGCTTTATAGATGCCCATATCCATATAGAAAGTTCTATGTTGGTGCCTTCAGAATTTGCGAGGCTGGCGGTATGCCACGGCACCGTGGCAACGGTCTCCGATCCCCACGAAATTGCCAATGTATTGGGAGTGGAAGGGGTGCAATTTATGATTGCAAACGGTAAAAAGTCGCCTTTGAAGTTTCATTTCGGAGCTCCTTCCTGTGTGCCGGCAACTTCTTTTGAAACTGCGGGTGCCATTATAGACTCAGAGGGAATAAAAGAGCTTTTGGCATCGCCAGATATTTATTATTTAGCCGAAATGATGAATTATCCAGGGGTGTTGTACAATGATCCTGAGGTCTACAAGAAAATTGCCTGGGCAAAACATTACAACAAACCCGTAGACGGTCACGCTCCTGGACTTCGTGGGGAAGAGGCTAAAAAATATTGTGCTGCGGGCATTTCAACGGACCATGAATGTTTTACCAAGGAGGAGGCACAGGAAAAATTGGAATTGGGCATGAAAGTGATCATTAGGGAGGGAAGTGCTGCCAAAAACTTTGAAGCCCTCATCCCCTTACTCCCCGAGTATTTTGAAAAAATGATGTTCTGTTCGGATGACAAACACCCCGATGATCTGATCTTGGGCCATATTAACGAACTCTGTGCACGGGCCGTGGCCAAGGGAATCGATATTTTTAAAGTGCTTCAAGCAGCTTGCATCAACCCGGCCAAACACTATAATATGAATGTTGGACTGCTCAAAGAGGGTGATGCCGCCGATTTTATTGTAGTGGAAGATTTAAAGGATTTTAAAGTAGTACAAACATATATCAATGGAGAATTGGTTGCAGAAAACGGCCGTTCCAAAATAGCGGCTATCCCCTTTGAAACTCCAAATAATTTTAAGGTAGAACCAAAAACAACGGAGGACTTTTTCCTCCAGCCCATTGGGGGTCATATCCGTGTTATAGAGGCTTTGGACGGGGAACTCATCACCAAAGAAATTAAGGCAGAAAGTCTGATTCAAAATGGCAACTTGGTGTCAAACACAACTGCCGATATTTTAAAAATGGCCGTAGTAAACCGTTACAGCAACAAACCCCCTGCCATAGGTTTTATCAAAAATTTTGGTCTGAAAAAAGGAGCTCTTGCCAGCTCAGTGGCCCATGATTCCCATAACATAATTGTGGTGGGCACTACTGATAAAGAGATGTGTAAGGCGGTTAATCTGATTATAAAAAACCGAGGTGGTATTTGCGCCATTGGACCTGATGATGAAAAGAGTCTGGCCCTTCCGGTAGCAGGGATTATGAGCGATAAGGACGGCTGGGAAACAGGAAGGTTGTACCAGGACATAGATGGTATGTCCAAAATATTGGGCTGCACCTTAAAGGCACCCTTTATGACCTTATCTTTTATGGCCCTACTTGTAATTCCCGATCTCAAATTATCGGACAAAGGCCTATTTAGTGGGAGCACCTTTGAATTTGTAGATCTGCAGCTTAAATGAAATGATGAAAATCAGCTTCGCCATGAAAGCTTATTGAACTAAGAATTCCAGTAAAAAAATCGTCAGCATCCCCCAAAAAGTACCGGTTGCCATGCTGAGTATGGCCAGGACTATGGCGTGGGGCATCCATTTTTTATTATAGGCCGCAGTGACCGCCGGGGCCGTGGCAATGCCACCTACATTGGCCATGCTGGCAATAGGAACCCATGCCATGTTTAGGTTCAACACCTTTGCCAAGCCCATCATGAACACAAAATGACCCAATAACCAAACCACTAAAAATCCGAGGAACTGGGTGTCAAAACCAAGGGTCTTAATTTGTAATTTAAGGCCAAGGATGGCCATAACTACCAAAATAAGAACTCCACCAGCCCTTAATGCAAATCTAAAATTCCAGAACGGCAAAACATTGCCCAATAGCAGCCCCAAAACGGAGAGCACCACTATCTTAACCACAAAAAGGGAAAACATCCAATTACAGAGAACCACAAATATTAACATCAAACACCCGCACAAAAAGGGCGACAAAACCTTCCTTTCTTCGGTCCTGATCGTTTCAGGAAGTGCAACATCAGAAATTTTGAACAAGGAATTTAAATACCTACTTTTTTTTATGCACTGGAACATCAGAATGGTCCAAATATTCACCAAAACGGTATCCATGACCAATACGGAAAGGAAAATATTTTCTGGACATTCAACCAATTCCTTTAATACCAGCTGACTGGTACTACCTCCTATCCAACTACCTACGATAGGCGGAATACCTTTCCAGTATCCTTCTTGAACCAAGGTGCTGGTAATTAAATTAGTCTCGGAAAATCCCACTATCAAAAGCACGGGGAGGGTGGCTATGACCAAAGATCCCGAAACGAACAGCACAATAGGTTTCCACCCGATGGACTTCAATTGTCCTAGGGACAGACTGCTCATTACGGCAATAATGGCAAGGGGTATAAAAAAATCTTTACTGTAATTGTGAATCGTTGCCTGGGAGAAATCGGCACTCAGTATCACCGAAATCAGGGCGGGAATGACATAGGCAAGCAAGATGGCCGGGACCCAGTCAAAAAGGGATTTAATATGCTTATTTTCCCATCGATCAAGAAAA
>JBFIGS010000215.1:0-4727 GCA_041602195.1 Sediminicola sp.
AAGGACTCAATGGACAGGCCTACCTATGCCTTTGATACTTTTGTGATCGTTGCTAAAAAGAACAAATAAAAAACCCAATCAGAGGATTGGGCTTTTAATAATAATGCTTACCATTCTTATTCTGGGTGCATAAAACGCTGTTTTGCCAGTAATTCTTCTTCAGTCTCCACATGACTGTCATCTGGAACACAACAATCCACCGGACATACCGCTGCACATTGGGGTTCCTCATGGAAACCCACACATTCTGTACACTTGTCAGGGGAGATATAATAAATTTCGTCACTTATTGGTTCTTGTACTTCATCGGCATCCACTTCAGAGCCATTTGGCAATACAACCTTCCCTTTTAAGGAAGTACCATCACTATATCTCCAGTCATCTGCTCCTTCATAAATTGCGGTATTTGGACATTCCGGTTCACAAGCCCCACAATTTATACATTCATCAGTTATTATAATTGCCATAATTTTCTTTTTCTATTGCTTACTTTTGCACAAAGGTAAATCCTATTAATACACTATACAAATATAATGACTGAGCTTGAACTGAGATTAGAAGCATTTGTTAAACTTGGAGGTTTGTTCAGGGAGTTTTGTGAATTTTCCCATAAAAGTGACCTCAATCAAGAAACCACCTATGATTGGTTTTTAAAATTTGATGAAACAATTGCTTTAGCTGGACATAAAAATGGATGGTTCATTAAAGAGAATATCCTTTTTTGTTTAGAAAAATGGGGCAACCTATTAACGGAAGAAAATCTTGTCAATTGGCTGTCAGCCTACGATATTGATCAAAATAAACCAAAGACTGTCGCTCTGATAATGGCCGGCAATATCCCTTTGGTCGGTTTTCATGATTTTATGGTTACCATTTTAACAGGGAACAGAGCCTTGATTAAATTATCCTCCAACGATAATGTCCTACTTCCCTTCGTGATAAAATATTTAACTGACATTGCTCCTTCCCTTAAAAATGAAATTACCATTACAGAAGGCCAAATGAAGGGTTTTGATGTAGTAGTTGCCACGGGAAGTGATAACACTGCAAGATACTTTGAGCATTATTTTGGAAACAAACCCAATATTATTAGGAGAAACAGAAATTCAGTGGCCGTTCTAACAGGTAATGAAACCACAGAACAATTAAATGCTTTGGGAGAGGATATTTTCAAATACTACGGGCTTGGTTGCAGAAGTGTCTCCAAGCTTTTTGTTCCCAAAAACTATAATTTCAATGTCTTTTTTGAGGCTATCTTTTCCTTCAATCCAATAATCAATCAAGTAAAGTATTCCAACAATTATGATTACAACAAGGCGGTTTATTTAATGAGTGAATTCAAGTTGCTGGATAATGGATTTTTGATGCTTAAGGAAGATGAAAGTTATTCTTCCCCCATTGCCACTGTATTTTACGAAGTATATGAATCCTTGAAAGATTTGGAATTAAAACTTGAAGCTGAAAAGGAAAAAATACAATGTGTTGTTGGCAAGGGGATCATAGATGGGGAAATTGCGTTTGGAGAAACGCAGAATCCAAATTTATCGGACTATGCCGACGGAATTGATACCGTAGAATTTCTGATAAACGCTTAAAATTACTTGATTTTACCTATTTAATTTGGTCATAATTAATGAACTTTACCACTTAAACATTTCACCACCCATGAAGAAACATAATTTTAGTGCCGGACCTTGTGTCCTTCCACAAGAAGTAATACTTAAATCAGCCGAAGCTATCCAGGATTTTAATGGATCAGGGTTGTCCCTAATAGAAATATCCCATCGTAGTAAGGATTTTGTAGCTGTAATGGATAAGGCTCAAGCCTTGGCATTGGAATTGTTGGGATTGGAAAACAAAGGCTATAAAGCCCTCTTTTTACAAGGAGGAGCAAGCCTTCAGTTTTTAATGACCGCCTATAACCTATTGGAGAAAAAAGCAGGATACTTAAATACGGGTACTTGGAGTGATAAAGCGATAAAGGAGGCCAAACTTTTCGGGGAGGTACTTGAGGTAGGTTCTTCCAAATCTGAAGGCTACAACCATATCCCTAAGATGTACGGCGTTCCCAATGATCTGGATTACTTACATTTAACCTCAAACAATACTATTTACGGGACGCAAATAAAAAACTTCCCAAAGGTGAATGTCCCACTTGTTTGTGATATGAGTTCTGACATATTTTCAAGACAGCTCGACTTTTCCAAATTTGATTTGATCTATGCCGGTGCACAAAAAAATATGGGTCCAGCCGGGACTACTTTAGTTGTAGTTAAAGAATCCGTTTTAGGGAAAGTGAGTCGCAAGATTCCTTCAATGATGGATTACCAGGTACATATTTCCAAGGAAAGCATGTTCAACACCCCTGCCGTATTTCCGGTATATGTTTCCATGTTGACCCTGGAATGGTTGAAAAACTTAGGAGGTATCCAAGCTATTGAAGAGATAAACAATAAAAAGGCACAGTTGTTATATTCAGAAATAGACTTAAATCCTTTGTTCAAGGGATATTCTCTAAAAGAGGATAGATCTACAATGAACGCAACGTTTAATCTTACTGATGATAAACTTCAAGCTACTTTTGACGCCATGTGGAAAGAAGCCGGCATCAATGGCCTAAGCGGACACAGGTCTGTAGGAGGATACCGCGCATCTATGTACAATGCCCTAACATTGGAAAGCGTTGGAATATTGGTAGATATAATGAGTGAATTGGAAAGAAAAGCATAATAACCTGAATTTATAAAAAGATTATTCAAGATAAATGAGCACGAAAATACTGGTGAACGATAGAATATCACAATCTGGAATACAGGCCTTGCAGAATGCAGGGTTTGAAGTAAATACCACCAAGGTTGCACAAGAACAGCTAATTAATTATATCAATAAAAATGCTATTGAAATTCTATTGGTTAGAAGTGCTACTGAAGTAAACAAAGAAATAATAGACAATTGTCCCACCTTAAAAATAGTAGGTAGGGCCGGTGTAGGCATGGACAATATTGATGTTGAATATGCCGCGCAAAAAGGAATTAAAGTTATTAATACCCCTGAGGCATCCGCAGCTTCTGTGGCGGAACTTGTTTTTGCCCATTTGTATAGTGGTGTGCGATTTGTTCATGATTCCAATAGAAACATGCCGTTAGAAGGAGATAGCAAGTTCAATATGCTCAAAAAAGCATATTCCAAAGGCCTTGAACTTAAAGGAAAGACCCTAGGGATCGTTGGATTTGGAAAAATTGGTCAGGCTACTGCAAAAATAGCTTTGGGTATTGGCATGAAGGTGATGTATCATGACCGCCATAGAGAAGAAACAACAGTTACCGTTCCCTTTTTTGACGGACAGTCCGTATCCTTTGTTTTAAAGAATAATTCTATGGAGGAGCTGTTGAAATCCGCAGATTTCTTTTCCATGCATGTTCCAGCACAAAAACAATACGCTATAGGTAAGAAGGAATTTGAATTGATGAAAGATGGAGTTGGTATAATAAATACTGCTCGAGGTGGTGTCATAGACGAAGTGGCTCTTGTTGATGCCTTAGAAAATGGAAAAGTCCTTTTTGCTGGTTTGGACGTTTACGAATCTGAACCAAGTCCTGAAATAAGGATCCTCATGCATCCCCAGATCTCCCTGACCCCGCACATTGGAGGCAGTACCATTGAGGCCCAGGAAAGAATTGCATTGGAATTGGCAAATTTGATCATCGACCATTCCAAATAGTGGTGGTAAAGTCCCGTCTCCGTTTATTTGTATTTCAATTTCGTATATTAGGTAACCATTAAACATAATTTAAAAAACATGTCAGGATTATTAGAATTACTAGATAGCCCAATGGGCAAACAATTAATTGGTGGAATAGCTGGACAAACTGGTAATTCTGAAGAAAAAACTGCCAACGTACTTAGCATGGCAATGCCTCTATTAATGAGTGCCATGAAGAAAAATGCGTCTACCCCACAAGGGGCAGAAGGGTTGTTGAGTGCCTTAAATTCCAAACACAATGGAAGTATTTTGGACAATCTTGGAGGTTTGTTCAATGGTGGTGTTGATCAATCGGTTATGAGTGACGGCGCAGGAATACTTGGACATTTATTGGGAAACAAACAATCACTTGTTGAAAATACATTAAGTCAAAAATCAGGTTTGGATGCAAGTTCAGTAGCGGAGATATTAAAAATTGCAGCTCCCATCCTCATGGGGTTTTTAGGAAAACAAAAATCTCAGAACAGCCTAGACGATGCGAACGGGCTAAGTAGTCTAATAGGCAGCATGCTAGGAGGACAACCACAGCAAAATCAAAGCCTAATAACCAGTTTACTTGATTCTGATGGAGACGGTAGCGTTCTTGATGATGTTGCTGATATGGTTTTGGGCAATACAAAGAAAAAAGGAGGCCTAGGAGGTATGCTGGGAGGTCTCTTTGGAAAATAGTAATGATTCGAAATAAGAATATTTTAACAAAACCACCTGTCCTCTCAGGTGGTTTTTTTGTACCTTAAATACTATAAAAACAATGGTCATGTTAAATAAATCATTCCTTAAAATTATAGCATTTTTTATTGTTATGGCCTTAGCCATTGGCAGTTGTACAGGTACTAAACAGGCCGTGGACGTAACCGATCAGGAAAAAATGGCCTTTAATCAAAAAGAAGGGGATACAATCACCATTGCCAATGATAGCTTGGAATATGACATAATTATCATTGAACCTGGTTTTAATTTTTGG
>JBFIGS010000216.1:0-4727 GCA_041602195.1 Sediminicola sp.
ATGAAAAAACTATTATCCCTCGCTTTTATTCTAAGTACAACATTAACATTTGCACAAACAGACCAACGTGTCTATGACATTATCAATGCCGTCTCTGCTGAGCGTATTCAGAAAGATGTAACGACCCTGGTAAATTTTGGAACCAGACACACCTTAAGCGATACTATCTCTAAAACTAAGGGAATTGGTGCTGCCAGAAGATGGATAAAAAGTGAGTTTGAAAAGATCTCGACTACTTGTGGAGATTGCCTGGAAGTTACCTATCACAGAGATTTGGTAAAAAAAGGTGAAAATGCAAGGATTGTGAAAGACGTGGAAGTAGTAAATGTTGTCGCGATCCAACGAGGAACCAAATATCCTGACCGTTATATCATTATGAGCGGCGATATTGATTCCAGGGTAAGTGATCCAACCAATTTCACTTCTGTGTCTCCCGGTGCCAATGATAATGCCAGTGGTATGGCGGGAACTATTGAGGCCGCCCGCGTTTTATCAAAATATAAATTTGAGAACAGTATTATCTATCTAGGTCTTTCCGGAGAAGAACAAGGCCTTTTTGGTGGACAAGGCTTGGTGAAAAGTGCCAAAGAAAAAGGGTGGGACATCATAGGCATCTTCAATAATGACATGATCGGAAATATCAAAGGGGTTGATGGAATTATCAGTAATACCGATTTTAGAATCTTTTCTGAACCGGTACCACCCACGGAAACTGAAAGAGAACGAAATATGCGTCGCTTTTATGGAGGTGAGGTCGATGGGATTTCCAGACAATTGGCACGTTACGTCCATAAAAATGTAAAAACATATATGCCGGAAATGAACCCGATGATGATTTACCGATTAGATAGATTTGGTCGTGGAGGACATCATAGACCATTTAACGATGCCGGTTATGCCGGGATCCGTATTATGGAAGCTCACGAAAACTATACCCAGCAACATCAAGATATACGTGTGGAGGATGGCATTGCCTATGGTGATGTCCTAGAACATGTGAACTTTGATTATGCCCGAAAATTAACAGCCGTAAATGCTATTAATATGGCATCTTTGGCCTGGGCACCACCAGCTCCGAAAGAAGTAAAAATTGGAGGTATTGTAGAACCATCTGCCAAATTTGAATGGAGCAAGGTAGAGGGAGCCGTGGGATATAAAATTTATTGGAGGGACACTACCTCTCCTACTTGGGACCATAGCAGGTATGTTGGCGATGTTACCGAGTTTACTTTAAATGGTATTGTGATAGATAATTATTTCTTTGGCATATCTGCCGTTGGAAAAGACGGTTTTGAAAGCGTGGTGGTATTTCCAAATGCTATTATGAGGAACTAACTTTCTATAGGGTCTATTGTTGTTCTGCACTTGGCTGGATCAATTATAGGCCCATTTAAGTTCAACTCAAGATACACCCCTTTTTTAAATCCTTTTATGCCATGAAAAAAGTAACCTGTTTATTTCTAGTTTCTGTTATCCTTTTGGGTTTCGTCCAAGCCCAGGAGCCCTTTACAGAACAGGATACCATAAGAGGGAGTATTACCCCTGAACGTGCCTGGTGGGATCTCAGCTTTTATCATTTGGATATTAAGGTAGACCCAGACAATAAATATATTTCAGGTTCCAATACCATACGCTACACCGTTCTGGAAGAAAAACAAGTGCTTCAGGTTGATCTGCAACCACCCTTAAAAATTGAAAAAATCACCCAAGATGGGCAAGAACTAACGTTCACTTCCAATATAAATGCACATTTTGTTTCCTTGCAGAAACCACAAAGAAAAGGAACGGTCAATGAGATCAAGGTCAGTTATTCTGGTCACCCCAAAGAAGCGATAAATGCTCCGTGGGACGGAGGGTTTTCTTGGAAAAAGGACATGAATGGAAATCATTTTGTGGCCACTTCCTGTCAGGGCCTTGGAGCCAGCGTATGGTGGCCAAATAAAGACCATATGTACGACGAAGTAGATAGTATGGCCATAAGTGTGGAAGTGCCCAAAAATTTAATGGAAGTCTCCAATGGTAGGTTGCTGAAGGTGGAAGAGCATAAAAACACAAAAACCTACCACTGGTATGTAACCAGCCCCATCAATAATTATGGCGTAAACGTAAACATAGGGGATTATGTGCATTTTGGTGAAACCTATGCTGGTGAAAAAGGCCCCTTGACCATGGACTACTATGTGCTTCGTGATAATTTGGAAAAGGCTAAAAAACAATTTACGGATGCCCCAAAAATGATGAAGGCATTTGAACATTGGTTTGGCCCCTACCCTTTTTATGATGATGGTTTTAAACTAGTGGAGGTACCCTATTTAGGGATGGAACACCAAAGTTCAGTAACATACGGGAATGGTTATGAAAATGGATATTTAGGACGGGATCTTTCCGGTACAGGGTGGGGACTAAAATTTGATTTTATCATCATCCACGAATCGGGACACGAATGGTTCGCCAATAATATTACCAATAGGGATACTGCCGATATGTGGATCCATGAGAGTTTTACCGCCTACTCAGAAAATTTGTTTTTAGACTATTATTATGGCAAAGAAGCCTCTTCTGCATATGTGATAGGCACCAGAAATAATATTGAGAACAAAAAACCCATTATCGGGCCGTATAATGTCAACAAAACAGGAGGGGATATCTATTATAAAGGAGCCAATGTGTTACACACCTTAAGACAGCTTTTGGAAAATGATAATAAATGGAGGGAAATCTTAAGGGGACTCAATAGCCAATTCTATCATCAGACCGTAACCTCACAACAGGTGGAAGATTATTTGAGCCAACATACGGGAATTGATCTTACGGCATATTTCAACCAATACCTGCGTACCACCAAAATACCGATGTTGGAATACAAACTGGAAGCAAAGGAACTAAGCTTTCGCTATACCAATATCGTTGAAGATTTTGATATGCCCGTGCTCATGCATCTGGATGAGGAAAAATTATGGATTTTCCCAACCGGAGAATGGAAGACGATCTCACTTCAGAATAGTGTAATAAAAATAAAGCCTGACGACAACCTTTACATTTATTCCTCTAAAATTTAATCAATTTCTAAAAAATTATTGGGCAGTAAAGTAGTTCAGAACAAGATCATTAACTTTGAAATTCATTGGGTGATTCTGTTATTGAATATACCCATAACAAAGTCCCAAAACCTTTTCCTTAAGGTTCTAAATATTTGAGTAATGTTAAACGTATCGTATATCCAATATCCATTGAGGTTCCGATATTCAAAATTGATTTCCCCCATATGAAATTGAATACAAATCTAATGCCCCTGTTTCTACTTGTTATCCTACTTGGTTCCTGTAAAACAGAAGAAAAGAAACAAGGAAACGAACAAGATTTTGCCCTTACTTCCAACACAATTACCTCTATAAAATTCAACTGTGCTGATCTGGGTGAAGATGAAATGGGAATTCCACGTTCTATTCTTTATCTAACTGTAAACGGAAAAACAATTGAGATTGCAAAAATCCAGAATTGCCTTCCAATTGACAAAGAGCAATACGCTAGTCATAATATAGATGAAAATGCTGCGGATGCCTCATATGGGTACTGGGCGGGAAAGGGTGCTTATTTTTACGTGATCCTAAAAGAAAACGAAGGATATATTTACAGGGCCAAAGTAGATGAAATGGACGACCAACCTATGTCCTATTCGCTTTTTGGTATTTATTCCAACGGAAAATTCTTTGAAAAAGACCAAGATCCAAAAAATACCCAAGCTTCCAAAGACCTTCTTCCTGTTACGTTTCCCAGCATTGACAAAAACTCCAGTTCAAAAGAAATCGAGGATATCATTCAGCCAAACGTCAACCAAATCAACAAAGCCCTTCCTTTTTTAAAGGTAATCTCCAAGGAAGTGCAATTTAAATTTGATGATTTCAAGACCCCTATTACCATTTGGTATTCGGACGAAAAGTTGCCGGTAAAAATGAAAATGGGAATCAGGGATGATGAAGGTCTATTTTCCAACGATTTTGAATATTATTTTATCAATGGAAAAATATGGTATTCGGACCAAATCCTTTCTAAATATGTTTTTGAGAATGAAGCCCTACAGCATTATATTAATTCGGTTTGGACGAATATTCAAGTAAGCGAGAAACGATTTAAAGCCTGGGAAAAACGTATACTTCAGACGATTACACAGATAGACAATGCCACTATCAATTCCAGAAATGATGACGACAAAGCTATAACAGGGAATTATGAACTGATACAGGGGAAATGGCAAAGTACCGATGATTCTAAAAGTCAAATTGCATTTATCGGGTCAATCAAAGAAGATTTCTATAATGGTGAGCCAATATCCCAAACTCCTTTTAGCATTTCCAGTACTTGCAAAAATGAAACCAATATTAGTGCAGAAGTAGCTCCTGATGCCTTTATGACCTTAACCGAGGAAGATCAGTGTTTTTTTATTTTAAGACTGGATGAAAATCTACTGCAATTAAATTACGTGGGTCGCGGAAATACCTTGACCTATAAGAGACAGCGCTAAAAAAGGTTTTTCACAAAATCCACTCTAATAAATTAATGGGCTAAAATTTCATTTTATATCCATAAAAATATTTTATTATCCTAGTAAATATATAGATTAACTAGTTATATATTTGGCACGTTTAAAATTCATTTAGATGAATAGACTAGCTGCACTTCACCTGCTTTTACTTTTGGGCATTTTACCTACTACCACAAGAGCCCAA
>JBFIGS010000217.1:0-4721 GCA_041602195.1 Sediminicola sp.
AAATCGGCATTCCAACGCTATACGTAATGGGGGAGGAAGATTATCTTTTCTTGCCCACCATCCGAAAAATTGTGGATAGCCATAAAACTTCAGAACTTATAGTGGTTCAGAATTGTGGTCATGTCGTTAATATTGAACAGCCTAAATTTTTTAACGATACGGTTATTGGATATCTTTCAAGTAAATAAGGCATTGTAAAAAATTGCATTTAAAATATATAAAATAAAAAAAGGTCGACCAATTGGTCGACCTTTTTTATGATAGTTAACTTGATATCCTTAGTTAACGTCCCAGAACAATGGAGTGTATAGATCACCACCACCAATAGCTGCAGCTGCTGCCTTGTAATTGGCAACATTTACTGAAACTTCGGTTGCAGGATAGATCATTCTCTTTGGCACAGGTAGTTGAGATTGGACAGTATTACTCGGGTTTATGCATTTAGGAGATTGACTTTGAAAATAACCTAAACAAAAAACCGGTGCTCCCACCGGTTTTTAACTAACTAACTCAAAAATTACTAATTCAAATAATTCAATGCAAAGATTGCATTTTACTTGATGTTATAGCTGACATAAGTATTACCATTACGTTATGTTAGCTATACTTTAAAGTAACGAATTTTTTTTTAAATTATTGCGGGAAATTGAATTAAATTATCTCATTATCAGTCCTGTAAGGCGAAAACCTTTCGAAGTATGGCCGTTGTCCTAGAAGTTACATTGGTGCGTATTTCTTTTTCCTCAAGGGCAATCATTGTATAGACACCGGACAAGGCCTCCTGGGTAACATAATCCGTTAGATCAGGATTGACATTATTGGTTAGGGGCAGGTTGTTGTAGCGGGTGATTAAATTGCTCCAAATTTGGTCGGCACCAACTCGTTGAAATGAATTTTTAATTATGGGATTGAATTTATCGTAAAGTGCTGTTTGGGTGGTGCCTTTTAAATATAATGTGGCCGCATCATCACTACCTAGGAGAATGTTTTTTGCATCTGCAAAGGTGATTTCCTTGACGGCATTTATAAATATTGGCGTGGCTTCGCTTACCGCATCTTCGGCAGCTCTGTTCAGTACTTTTATGCCTTCATCGGCGAGATTGCCAAGTCCAACATCCCTTAAAGTCCTGTCAACTTTTTGCAATTCTTCTGGAAGTAGTATTTTGACCAATTCATTTTTGTAGAAGCCATCTTCTTTGGTGAGTTTGGTTACCTGTTTATCAATTCCCTTATCCAAAGCCTCCCTGAGTCCCATGGCAATTTCTTCGTTGCCAATGCCGTAGGTGCCCTGTGGAAATTGGTCAACAACTTGTTGTAGTTCTGCACAAGAAACCAATTGGAGAACAATAACACTTAATAAGAGCTTCTTCATCATATCTAAATTTATATTATAATATTAAGGGCAGTACCAGACCGCTGCAAAATCATTTGGACTGTATCGTCCACTGTGTAAATAAATTACGAGAAAATAACGGTCTTATTGTTATATACCATGGTTTTCCTTTGAATATGTAGCTTAACGGCCCTGGACAATACTATTTTTTCAAGATCCTGACCCTTGGCAATAAAATCTTTAATAGTATGGGCATGGGTCACGGTAACAACATCCTGTTCAATAATTGGGCCAGCATCTAATTCTTCGGTTACATAATGACTGGTAGCGCCAATTATTTTGACTCCTCTAGCAAAGGCGGCGTGATATGGTTTCGCTCCTGCAAAGGCAGGGAGGAAAGAATGGTGGATGTTAATGATCTTATTGGGATATTGATCTATAGTCCTTGGTGCAATGATCTGCATATATTTGGCAAGTACAATAAAGTCGATCTCATGCTCCTTAAGGAGCGCCAATTGCTTATTTTCTGCTTCCAGTTTGTTCTCCTTTGTCACAGGAATATGAAAAAAAGGAATTTGGAACTGCTCGGAGATATTTTGAAGGTCTTTGTGATTGCTCAAGATAAAGGGGATTTCCACATCCAATTCCCCAGAATTAAACCTGCTCAAAAGATCGTAAAGACAATGGTTGTATTTAGATATAAATAAGGCCATTTTGGGTTTAATGCCACTGAGATGCATTTTGCAGTCCATATTGAACGGTACTGAAATTTCCTTTTTAAATTGGGCCTTGAAATTTTCGAAAGAAATGGTGCTCTCATCAAATTCACTCTCCAAACGCATAAAAAAAACATCGGCCTGCTTGTCCACATGTTGGTCAATGTAAATGATATTTCCGCCTTTTGCATGGACAAATCCAGTTACAGAGCTAATTATGCCGGCCTGATCTGGACAATTGATTAAGATGGTGATTTTCAAAATGGCTGATTTTAAGGGGTAAAATTAAGGTATTCAGAATTGAGGACTAAATGTCATTGGTATTTTTATAATATTCCGATTTATACTTTATATACTTTGCACTTTTCGTAAATTGCGCCTCTAAAAATGTCTCTAAATTACATATGGAACAAATTAAACCCTACACTCCAAAAAATAAAGTAAGAATAGTTACTGCTGCCTCCCTCTTTGATGGGCATGATGCCGCTATCAATATAATGCGTAGAATAATTCAATCTACAGGAGTGGAGGTTATCCATTTAGGACATGATCGCAGTGTTACCGAAGTCGTAGATTGCGCAATACAGGAAGATGTGAATGCTATTGCAATGACTTCGTACCAAGGGGGTCACAATGAGTATTTTAAATATATGTATGATCTGCTGCAAGAGCGTGGAGCAACCCATATTAAAATCTTCGGTGGTGGCGGAGGAGTTATTCTTCCCGAAGAAATCAAGGAACTAATGGATTATGGGATTACCAGAATCTATGCTCCCGATGATGGGAGGACCATGGGGCTTCAGGGTATGATCAATGATTTGGTGGAGCAAAGTGATTTTCCTGTGCCTGCTTTGGCAATCCCAGAAGGAAAAACATTGGGAGAGGCCCTTGAGGAAAAGGATGTGAATACCTTGGCTCGCTTAATAAGCTTGGCAGAAAACAGGAATGAGGAATTTAAGTCTCATTTTTCAGCGATAGATCACAAAAAAAATGAAGTCCCCGTTTTGGGAATTACTGGAACCGGTGGTTCTGGAAAATCGAGCTTAGTAGATGAACTGGTGCGCAGGTTTTTGATAGATTTCCCTGAAAAGACCATAGGGATCATATCTGTTGATCCTTCCAAAAGAAAAACTGGCGGAGCTTTACTGGGAGACCGTATAAGAATGAATGCCATAAATGACGATCGCGTATACATGCGGTCATTGGCAACAAGACAATCAAATTTGGCATTGTCCAAATATGTAGAAGAGGCGGTTCAGGTGCTTAAAGCTGCAGGTTTTGACCTTATTATCTTGGAGACTTCAGGAATCGGGCAGTCCGATACCGAAATTATAGAACACAGTGACGTATCACTTTACGTGATGACCCCAGAATTTGGGGCAGCTACCCAGTTGGAGAAAATTGACATGCTCGATTTCGCCGATCTTGTTGCCATCAATAAATTTGATAAAAGAGGATCGCTTGATGCCCTAAGGGATGTTAAAAAACAGTACATGCGCAACAATAATCTTTGGGATATCCCACAAGAGGATCTGCCTGTATTTGGAACTATTGCTTCCCAGTTCAATGATCCCGGCATGAACAGGCTTTATGGAGCCATAGCCGCAAAATTAGTGGAAAAAGCAGGTGCAGATCTAAATTCTACTTTTATGGCTACCCATGAGATCACAGAAAAGATTTTCGTGATCCCTCCTGCGAGAACCAGGTACCTTTCTGAAATAGCAGAGAACAATCGTGCTTATGATGAAATGCTAGATACCAAGGATCCTGAAAATGGCCAGCTCATAGAGTTGCTGTTAAAGGAGTTTGATAGGGTAAAGATGGATTTGGATCCCTATCATTGGGATAGTATCATAAATTGGGATTCTAAAGTGCAAACGTATAAAGATCCTATTTATAAATTTAAGGTAAGGGATAAGGAAATTAAAATTGAAACCCACTCAAAATCTTTATCGCAGGTAGACATCCCTAAAATAGTACTTCCCAAGTATCAAGCATGGGGAGATCTTTTGAGGTGGACCTTACAGGAAAATGTACCAGGGGAATTTCCGTATACAGCCGGACTCTACCCCTTCAAAAGGACAGGGGAGGACCCGACCAGGATGTTTGCCGGTGAAGGAGGTCCTGAGCGAACCAATAGACGTTTTCATTATGTGAGTTTTGGTACCCCTGCCAAAAGGTTGTCCACAGCATTTGATTCCGTGACACTTTATGGTAATGATCCGGATCATAGACCAGATATCTATGGAAAAATTGGAAATGCAGGTGTTTCCATATGTTGTTTGGACGACGCAAAAAAATTATATTCCGGATTTGATTTGAGTGGGATAATGACATCGGTGAGTATGACCATCAACGGTCCAGCACCAATGTTATTAGGGTTTTTTATGAATGCCGCCATAGATCAGAATTGTGAAAAGTATATTAAGGAAAATGGTCTGGAGAAGGAAGTAGAGGCTAAAATCAAAGCCTTTTACGAGGATAAGGGCTTGGAAAGGCCAAGGTATAACGGTGAACTTCCTAAAGGGAATGACGGGTTGGGACTGATGCTCTTAGGAGTAACAGGTGACCAGGTTCTGCCCAAAGAAGTGTATGCCTCCATTAAAAAGACTACAATGAACCAGGTAAGGGGAACTGTTCAGGCCGATATTTTAAAGGAAGATCAGGCGCAA
>JBFIGS010000218.1:0-4681 GCA_041602195.1 Sediminicola sp.
AAACTGGCCTGAAAAGCTAGGACCAAAATAAGTGTAACGTATTTGAACGACATTTATAGAGATTTTAATGAGTAGTAAGATAGAAAAAATAAAACACCTAGTTGTACAAAACGGTTTCTTACGTTAGGGACTTTATTTCTTTTTTAAAGCGAAATAATAAAATTTGCTCTTTGACTATTGGGAGGAAATCGTACTTTTAAAAGTAACCAAATACGTTTGAGAGATGAGAATAGAACAAGACATCAAACTAGGATTTAAAGATGTGCTGATCCGTCCTAAGCGATCTAATCTAAAAAGTAGGGCACAGGTGCAACTGGAGCGTGACTTTAAGTTTCTCCACAGCGATTTCAGTTGGACAGGTATTCCCATAATGGCTGCAAATATGGATACGGTGGGAACTTTTGAAATGGCACTGGCCCTATCGGGCAATAAATTATTTACGGCCATTCATAAACATTATAGCCCTTCTCAATGGAATCAGTTCTTGAAAAATGCACCGGCGGACATTGTAGATTACGTTGCGGTAAGTACAGGGACAGGCCCCAGCGATACAAAGCGTTTGGCGACTATTTTCAATGATAATCCTACCCTAAAATTTATCTGTATCGATGTGGCCAACGGGTACTCAGAACATTTTGTGAATTTTGTAAAACACTCAAGGACCCAATATCCGAATAAGGTCATTATAGCAGGTAATGTAGTAACTGGGGAAATGGTGGAAGAGTTATTGCTCGCCGGGGCGGATATAATAAAAGTTGGCATAGGTCCAGGATCTGTATGTACCACAAGAGTTAAGACCGGCGTGGGTTACACGCAATTATCTGCGATCATAGAATGTGCAGATGCAGCCCATGGTCTTGGTGGCCAAATCATTAGTGATGGCGGCTGTACGAGTCCCGGTGATGTTGCCAAGGCTTTTGGTGCGGGAGCTGATTTTGTAATGCTTGGGGGGATGTTGGCGGGACATGATGAAAGCGGTGGTGAACTAATTGAACGCCATGGCCATCCTTACAAACAATTTTATGGGATGAGTTCCACAACAGCCATGGATAAACATATTGGTGGCGTGGCAGATTACAGGGCCAGCGAAGGAAAGACGGTAGAAGTGCCCTATAAAGGTAAGGTGGAGCATACGCTACAGGATATTTTGGGAGGCCTAAGGAGCACTTGTACCTATGTGGGCGCCCAACGTCTAAAAGAGTTGACAAAGCGCACCACCTTTATTCGCGTGGCAGAACAGGAAAATAAAATTTATTCGGAAAGGTGATGTTAATAATGCAAATTATTTTTCCTTTTCCAAAGTAAGGCTTTAATAACAACGTTTCTGTAGCTGGGCTAATAGCTGAATTGTTATTTAAAGCAATTATATTTCTATGGGGATCTCCTCTTTATAGGGGATAGTGAAATAAAAGGAACTCCCCTCATTTGGTTCCGATGTTACCCAAATTTCCCCTCCATGCAGCTCAACTATTTTTTTGCAATGGGAAAGTCCTATTCCATTTCCATCATTTTTGCTAGAACTACCTAATCTTTTGTAAATAATAAATATATCCTCCAAGTCTTCTTTGAGCATACCGATGCCATTATCCTGAAACTCAAACTTCCAAAATTGGTCTTCTAAAGTTGCTGAAATTGTTATTTTTGGGGGTACTCCTTCTCTTTTAAATTTTAAGGAATTGGCAATAAGGTTTTGAAAAAGCAATCGAATGTCCGTTTCTCCTCCATATATTCTAGGCAATGACCCTACATTAAATGAGGCTTGGGATTCATTTATTAAAACTGAAAGGTCTTCTTGTACCATGCCAAGAATCTCCTGGGTATCTATCCATTGCGATTTCAGATCGGTTCCTACTCTGGAATAATCCATTAATATCTTTATGGTCTTATGCATCCTATCAGACGACCTTTTGATAAACTGAAGATATTGTTGTCCTTTTGAATCCAGTTTCTCATGGTACCTATCTTCAAGAAGTTCTGTAAAACTTGATATGGAACGCAATGGTTCTTTTAGATCATGCGATGTAATATGGGTATATTGCTCCAGTTCTTTATTTTTTAAGGTCAATAATTGATGGGCCTCCTTTAAAGAAATTAGCCTTTCCTCAGATACGCGGAATGTTTTTATATAAAAGATGCCCAAGCCAGCAAAGGGAAGTACGTAGGATATGATCTTAAGGAAATGTCCAATATTGAAATGATTGTCATATAATTCAATAGAACCAAATGTCATGTGTAATTGTGTAGCAATTGCAGGAACCATGCTCCACATAAGAGCCTCGGTAAAAACGTTCTTATGAAATTTGTAAAATGCGGGTAAAACAAAAAGTCCAAGTACCGTATAAATGATCAAGGGGATAAAATCAAAAGGCCTTGAAATAAAATTTTCTGGATAAACAGATATCGGAAATACCTCACTTTGGGTGCATATTTGAATAATGATATATGATAAACCTACAAAGGTTACTCCTACGATAGAGACCAAGGAATTTGATTTTTTATACTGTGGTCTATATTTATTTTTCACAAGGAAAACACTCACTCCAATCAGTAATATCAAGGAATTGAACAATCTTGAAAGTCCCCATGTAAAAGGACTGAAATTTTTTATTTCCGCATTGGAATGAATGAGGTTTGTGGCAGCCAGTGTATGAAAGGCATCTATGCTTCCTGCACAAAAAAGTGCAATTCCAATGATTGAGGTGACAGGATTGCCAGTGATTCTATATTGGATCAAGGCCAAGGTGCCAATACCGAATGCAATTGCTACGGCGCTCCATTCAAATAAAGAGTGAATTATAGCTCCACCCAAGTAAAATTGAATATTATTTTCGAAATTTGAGGGGTTAATTTCGGCAAAATTTGCCATGTCAAAAGGGACAATTTCATAACCAAAATCAAAACCTATTATGTTTAAAACTGTAGGTAAAAGGCAGATGCCTATGGTTCCAAATATGATCCATATGGGCAATTCACCTTTGTGCATAATAGTACTTTTTGCTTGCAATGGCTTCAAATTGTTAGGTGAAATGAATGATAGGAAAAGTAAGCTAATTTATTCGATTAATCAAGGTAAGCTGTAATAATGTAGCGTGCTTGTTTCGTACATTAATCCCTTGGAGTATCTCCAAATTAAAAATAATATTACATTTTGCGTTACAGTGATAACAGACTTTTTATCACCCGTGCATGGTCTCTGATTTTCCGTAATTTTTTATTACCTCCCCTTCAAATTTGATCAGTTCCGCCCAACGTTTATTTACATCCAGTCCTTCTCCGTATTGTCTTGCAAAGCCAATAAATGTGGTGTAATGGCCAGCTTCACTAATCATAAGATCATGGTAGAATTTAGCTAATTCCGGGTCTTTTATTTTTTTGGACAAGAGTTTGAAACGTTCACAACTACGGGCTTCAATCATTGCGGAGAACAATAGTCTATCCACCAAACTTTGTTGGTGTGTTCCCCCTTTGATCATGAATTTAAAGAGCTCGTTCACATAACTGTCCTTACGCTCTCGGCCCAAGGTGTATCCCCTTTTTTTAATGATTTCATGGACCATTTCAAAATGTTGCAGTTCCTCTTGCGCCAAGGTCAATAGATCGGTGACCAAATCTGTATGTTCTGGGTTTTGAATGATAATTGTAATAGCATTGGTGGCAGCTTTTTGCTCGCACCAAGCATGATCCGTTAATATCTCTTCAATATTCGATTCTACTATATCCACCCAGCGTGGGTCGGTCTCCAATTTTAAGCCAAGCATCTGTATTTATTTAGGCTTCAAAGTTAGTCAATCTAATCTTTCTAAGATAGAGGGCACAATTAGTAGTAAATCAATTTTAATAAGTAGTTTAAATCGAGATCACTCTTTAAAAAACAATTGTTTTACTTCAGGCTTGGTAAGTTCAATAATGGTGAAAATTCCCAATAGTATCCCTAAAATACCGGTTAGGCAATTAAGGACAGCCATCACAAAGATAAAATTGTAGTTCCGGACTTCCTTTAAATATTTGGACGCCATTAGGGTCAAAATCCCAATAACAATGGAAATAATAAACCCTATACCCCCAATGACAATAAAGATCAGTCCGGGATTAAAGGGAAACGAATCTGTCTCATGGGACCATTCTTCTGAATTCCCAATAATAACTCCTATACATCCATACAGGATAAAAAATAATGAGAAACATAAGGTCAAGATTCCTTTGACCAGAAATAAGGTGCTAAAGGTACTTAGATTAGTGTTGGTGCTGTTCATGATTTTTTTTATTAATTTATATAATATGCCAATGTGTTCCTTCCAAATAAAGTTAGGATAAAATATTTAAGGAGCCGATCCAGTTGACAATCAAGTTAATTCCTTTTATAATTCTGGGACAAGCCTTAGTTAACATAAATTCCTCTTTGTTGCTGGGCTCATCAAAATCTACAAATGCCAATCTGGCGCCCAAGTAATCTTTACTGAAACCAAAGGCAGTACTTGGTAAAATCATGACTCCAGTCTCCTTGAGAAGAACTTCACAGAGTTTATTTGATGAGGTGACCCCTTTTTTGGACAACGACTCCCGATGCTTTGAAAAATCCAAGAAGATATAAAATCCACCTTGTGGGGAATGAACTCCAATATGTACGGCATTTAATTTTTCGGCACAGTACAAACCAATTTTTTGAAGTATCTCTGTTTGT
>JBFIGS010000219.1:0-4655 GCA_041602195.1 Sediminicola sp.
GCCCAAGATTTGGAAGTGGAAAAAACCATTTCCGAATTATCCCAATATCATAGTTATACCAATTCTGCAGAACAAAAAGGATACTCGGGAACTGCCATATTGAGCAAAGAAAAACCTTTGGCCGTTACCATGGACATTGGGGTTGAGGAACACGATAAGGAAGGAAGGGTCCTCTGCGCGGAATATGACAATTTCTATGTGGTCAACGTTTACGTACCAAATTCGGGTCAAAAACTGGAACGATTAAACTATCGGCAACAGTGGGATGCCGCATTTTTAAAATACCTGATAGCCCTGGAAAAGAAAAAACCGGTGGTGGTTTGTGGGGATTTTAATGTTGCACATAGGCCAATAGACCTAAAAAATGACAAGGCCAATTACAATAAAACGGCGGGATATACCCAGATAGAAATAGATGGCATGGACAATGTTAGTGCCGCTGGATTTGTGGATACGTTTCGAAAACTTCATCCGAATGAAATTGCCTATACCTATTGGAGCTATCGGTTTAAGGCCAGGGAACGCAATGTGGGATGGCGGATCGATTACTTTTTGGTAAGCGGGTCATTCATGGAAAGGGTCCTAAGTTCAGAAATACTTCCGGATTACCTTGGCTCCGACCATTGTCCTATTCAGCTGTCCCTGAACTAATAAATAGGTACAGGAAAATACTGACCTTAGAATTTTTTGGCATAACCAAAAACCATTTTCTTGAATTCTTTGAAGTCCTTTGCAAAGAGGTCCATTTTACCATTCAATTCTTTGTGGGCATTTCTGTAATCCGCATCGGCGAGTCCTTTCTCTCCTTTTACCAATCGGGCTAAAAGCTTTTCATGGGCATAGATATCCTTTATCAGATATGTAAAAAGGTGATGGTGTACTTTCCCCATATTCCCCAAGAGTTCGGTAAACATTTGATCTGTACCATCGTTTATCTTTTTGCGTAAGATGACATCCAAAAAATGTAATTCATCCTTCCAAAACTCAACGGAATCTATCCATTCTTGGCTTTCTCTGTGAAGTTGGTCCAAAGCAATTCCCAATAAAGGCCCAGAGGTGCGGTTTTTTGTTAATTCATCCATGATGTCCCTGTTTCATTATTAAAACTTAGTGTTGGTATATCTTTGATAAAGACTCTTGCCCATGACATCTTGTGCCTTATTCAGCAATTGTTCCACCTTTTCTATGCTGTAATTTCTGATTCTTGCTATTTCCTCCAAACTAAAGTGATGGAAGACCAAGAGATCAAATACAACCTGCATCTCCAAGGGCATATGGTACAACACAATATCTAGATGTCTATCTATTTGATCCTTTCCCCATTCCTCATCCAATCTGCGAATCAGAAGCTGTTGGTTCTCCCCAAAAAAATAAGAGGTCATTGAACGCTCGTAATTTCGATAGGAAATATCATCGAGTTCCTCAAGAAACACCAAGTCCCCATCGGCTTCCCTACTGAATTTTTCCTGTAGTCCATCCCATTCCAGCTTGGAATAGTTTTCCAGATTATCCAAAATACTGGCATCGTACACTTCCTTTTCTATGGTGGCCTCCAATAGCAGGTCCGCCTTTTGGAACAACCATGGGTAAAAATCGTTGGGACCTTTGATCGCTTCAAAATCATCATTGATATGAATGATCAGTTCATCCAGGTAATATTCTGCCTGGTACTTCCCTTGGGGCAATAACTTTTTGGTCAGGGCCGTCCTTAAACGCCGTTCTATATAAAGGTGTAATGGCGGAATGATTTTTAACAATTGCTTATTAAATTCAGCACTGTTTCCCTCCTTTTTCAACTTGGACAGGATAGGAAACAATTCCTTTGCCAATTCCTGATACTGATCCCGCCTTTCGTGCTCCTTAATCGTCTTTTCCATCTTTCTATTTATCCTCCGTTCACCTTCCAAAATTGCAAAATTGCCCGCCAAAATAAAATGATTCAGATCAGCTACCTCTCACATTGGGAGATGGGATGTTGAACTCCTACTCAAAATAAGTTACAACTGACCAGCATCATTTAGAATAATGGTCCATTGTGCTAATTTTAAATATCCCTAAAAGGAAGTTATGGAGTTGTCACCTGATTTACGTTTTGATTAACATCCTGGAATAGTACCGTAATCAGTAGTAGGCTACTTTATCATTTAGAAAAAAACCTAATAAATTTCTCTTACATGGACGCTTTAGAACAAAAGATAACCACGTTAAAAGAGGTCAGCCATAAGGTTGTTCATATACAGGACTTGGGGCCCTTATTCGATCAATTATCCGATTCCAAACTGGTGCTATTGGGGGAAGCATCCCATGGCACACACGATTACTATACCTGGCGTACCGAAATCAGCAAATACCTCATTGAGAACCACGGTTTTAATTTTATCGCCATGGAAGGGGATTGGCCAGATTTTTATAGGGTCAACCGATTTGTAAAAAATTATGACAACAGTGATATCAGTGCGCTAAATGTTCTAAAACAATTTAATAGGTGGCCAACCTGGATGTGGGCCAACTGGGAAACAGAAAGTCTGGTTCGTTGGTTACATGGGCACAATGAAAAGTTTCCGATGGCCCAACGTGTGGGTATTTATGGTTTGGATGTCTACAGTTTGTGGGAATCCATGGAGGCCATTATAGACTATTTACAGCAACATAAACCTTCATTGTTGCCGACTGCCAAACGGGCCATGGGCTGTTTTGAGCCATTTTCTGATGAAATTGGACTGGCCTATGCCAGGTCTTTAAAGCGATACATGCCAAAAACATGTGAAAACGAGGTAGTATCACTCCTACAGGAAATTATAGACCATGCCCAAAATTTCAATAAGGACCAAGAAGCTTCATTAAATATGCAGCAAAATGCCTATGTAGCAAAAAATGCTGAAAATTACTACCGTGCCATGGTCAGTATCAATTCCAGTTCTTGGAACCTACGGGACCAGCATATGACTGATACCCTAAAACGATTATTCGATTTTTACGGTCCAGAAGCAAAAGGAATCGTTTGGGAACACAATACACATGTAGGTGATGCCAGAGCTACGGATATGGTACTTGAAAACAGCGTAAATGTTGGACAACTGGTGAGGGAACAATTATCAGAACTACATCCTAAGATTGTTGGTTTCGGTTCTTACGCCGGCAGTGTAATTGCTGGTTCCGAATGGGGATCCCCCATGAGAAGGATGAATTTACCAGAAGCCATTGGGGGTTCTTGGGAATATTTAATGCATAGGACGGGCAAGGGCAATCAATTGGTACTAATGGACGAATTAAGGGAGTATGCAGAATTTAAGGCCCCACTTCAACATAGGGCCATTGGGGTGGTCTATCATCCTAAATATGAGTCTATTGGAAATTATGTCCCTTCCGTTATGCCAGAAAGATATGATGCCTTTCTGCATATAGATATTACGGAAGCGCTCCATCCTATCCATATTTTCACAGATAAGACCCAACTGCCCGAGACCTATCCCTGGGCGTATTAAATATACCTTTTATGCCGTTTTACCCAATTGCCTTATCAAGACTTCCAACTGCATTATTTGCTTTTCTGCCCCTTTAAAAATGAGAAGACATGACCCCTTGTCCAAAGAAACAAGGAAATTCATGGTGGCCTTGGGTCCAATACCAAAGCCTCTTAATATCCCGTAAGTTCCCCCTGAAAGAGCCCCTAATTTTTTACCGCTGATATCATACAAAAACATGGGTGCAAGGGGGCCTATGATATAGACATTGCCAATTTCTTGATGGAAAAAAAATCCAATATCCGTGTCCTTGCCAAAAAGGGAGCGCCAATAGGATCGAAGTGCCCTTCTCTTTTTTACCAAACGTTTTTTATTGTTAAACTCCTCGGCATCCATTTTGCCCAATACAGATATTTCTATGGCATTGGAAATACTGCCCTTTACCGTACGGATTACCAGTTCCGCCTGGTTCAAATCTTCCAAGGCCTTGATATAAAAAATTCCTTCTGTTTTTTTAATAAAAGATTTCATGATGCATATTGTAGTAAACACGTAAAGCATCTTGCATTACCCTATTAAAAATACATAAGAGCCGGCAGGAATTGAATGATGTAAATCAGACGATGTTAAATTTTAAGTTCCTGATAAATATCATTCCATATGACACCCTATCCCCTTAGATTTAAGTAGTAAATTATTTAACCTTTAAAAACTCAATATCATGTCCAATTCAAATGAAAACATATTATTGGCCCTATTGACAGGGGCGGCTATCGGGGCGGGAATCGGAATTCTATACGCACCGGACAAGGGAACGGAGATCAGAAAAAAAATAAAGCAAAAAGCCCAGGATACCACCCATGACATCACGGACCGACTTAAGCACGCTAAAGATGAGCTTACCAAAACAGCAGATGCAAAGAAAGTGGCCTTTGAAGAAAAATTGGAGGACGTTATCTCTAATATGAGCTATAAGGCAGATGAAATTATTGCAGGTCTGGAACGAAAATTAGAGGAGCTCAAAAACAAGAACGCCCAATTTCAGAAAAAAGGTACTACGGTATAGCGCAAAGTTTGGCATTATGTGATGGCAATTTTTAACCCAATGATCTCCTATCAATCATTTTGGGTTAAACGTCGCATCCTATTATTTCCAACCTGTGGCCTTGTACTAAATGAAAACTGTTAGCC
>JBFIGS010000220.1:0-4648 GCA_041602195.1 Sediminicola sp.
AGATAATGTAACTTGAGGCTAAAAATAAAAGAAGCCCTTCAAATGGAGGGCTTCTTTGTTTCTAATCAAAATAAAATATGCTATCCAATTACTTGCACTTGTCCTGCAACTACTCCTTTTCTGCCTTCTTCTTCTTGGTATTCTACTTTGTCGCCTTCGTTTAACTCAACTCCGTTCAATCCTGTAGCGTGTACAAAAATGTCTTGTCCGGTGTCGTCATTGGTAATGAATCCGTAACCTTTGGAAACATTGAAAAATTTAACAGTTCCAGTCATTCAATAAAAGATTAAAAATAAACAAATAGTTTGAACCACTAAGTTATGTTTTTTTTGAGAAAGCTAGAAAATTAGAGAGCAAAATTATTGATTATCAGGCTTTTCCTCTTTTTTGGCTTGCATCTTTTTAATGTTTTCTTCAGTCAACATATAATCTTTTACTTTTTTGCCTTTGCTCTCTTTTATCAGGAAAAGGGGCATGGCGATCAGAAATATACCTACGGTTCCAAAACCAATATATTTGTTGGCAATCACTGGATTGGTCTCCATAATACTAAAGCCATAAATTATGCTGCCCAAGGAGGCTAGTAGTATAATGATGATGATGTACTTAATTTTCATTACGATTGTTATTTTGTAAAATTGATCAATTTTCTCCTATAAGCGGTCAATAGTTTGGACTTGGATATGAAGCCGTGGTATTTGCCATCCTTTATGACCGGAAGGTTCCAAGCTCCACTGTCCTGAAATTTTTTCATTACTTCCTGCATGGTATCTTTTTCGTAAAAGATGTATTCCGGAGCGCTGTGCATAATAGAACCTACCTCCATAGTATCATATAGTGAGCTATCGAACATAATTTCCCGAATATCATCCAAAAGGATAATCCCCACCAAACGGTCTTCTTCGTCTATAACAGGGAAGATATTCCTTGTTGATTTTGACACCGATTTGTGCAGCATTTCCCCAAGGGTCATTGTTGAGGTCACCGTCTTGAAATTTTGTTCTATCACGTCATCCAAATGCATAAGGGTAAGGACGGTCTGGTCCTTGTTGTGGGTGATCAAAGCACCTTGTTGCGCCAATTCTTTAGTATAAATAGAATGGTCGATCGCATTTTTGGTGATTAGATACGAAATGGAGGAAGTAATCATAAGGGGAACAAAGAGCTCATATCCCCCAGTAATCTCAGCAATTAAAAATATAGCTGTTAAGGGCGCATGCAAAACCCCTGCTATGAGTCCGGCCATGCCTATGAGGGTAAAATTACTTTCGGAAACCACTAGGCCCAATCCTGAATTATTGATGACCTTGGCAACGACATTTCCCAAGGCGCTGCCCATGACCATTGTAGGAATAAATATTCCACCCGATCCACCCGCTGCGATGGTAGTTGTCATTGCAATCGCCTTAAAAATGGTGATTCCAAATAAAAGGGCTATTACAACCCATATGTTACTGGTGTATTGATCGAACGGGGTTTTCCCCAGGGCTTTTAAATGGTCGCCCTCCAAAAGATTGTTGATCAAGCCAAAACCTTCCCCGTATAAGGGTGGGATGAAATAGAGCATGATTCCTATGGTAATTCCACCAACCAATAATTTGTATTTGGGACTCTTGAACCGTTTAAAAAAGGTAAGGATAGAAAAATACATTTTAGTGAAATAGATGGAGGCGAAAGCAGTACCAACTCCAAGTAAAACAAAGAAAAAGGTGTCTTTTATTTCAAACTTGTCCGTAATGGTAAAATTAAAAAGAACCTCATTGCCCAAAAAGAAATAAGAGGTTAGGACTCCAGAAATAGAAGCCAACAATAAAGGCAGCAACGAGAGCATTGTAAGGTCCAAACTAAATACTTCCACAGCAAAAATGATGGCAGCAATAGGGGATTGAAAAATGGAGGCAATAGCTCCTGCTGAGGCACACGCAATCAATAAAGATCGCGTTTTGGCATTGATATGAAATAGTTTTCCCAGATTGGAACTTATTGCTGCTCCTGAAGCTACAGCTGGACCCAATAGTCCTACCGAACCCCCAAACCCTACAGTTAAAGGGGCGGTTATCAACGGGGTATAAATTTGAATGGGTTTAATTAGCCCTTTTTTTTTGGAAAGTGTAAACAAAATGGACGAAACAGCATGCTCCAAGGGTTTTTTCAAAACAAATTTCACATAAAGAAAAACTAAAAAGAGCCCTATTACCGGTAGAATGAAGTACAATTGGTTGTTGGAAAAAATAATTCCCTGTTCCAAAAAGGCTTCAATAAAATAGGTGGTGTTCTTTAGGGTGACCGCAGCCAAACCAGCTAAAAAACCAACTATGACACTGAGGATGTGTACAAAGGTTTTATTGGAGATATGTTTGTATCTCCAAATTAAAAAGCGGGTAAATATGTTCCTCTTTTGAATTGGCATTTTCTGGGGTACCTAATATTTATTTAAAAAAAATCCCGCTTTATAACGGGATTTTTTAGTTATGATTGAATATCTAATATAAGATTTAATTCTTTTAATTGTGCATCATCAATAAAGGCAGGGGCGTCTATCATCACATCCCGACCACTATTATTTTTTGGGAAGGCTATAAAGTCCCTGATTGTTTCCTGTCCGCCCAAAATAGCAACCAACCTATCCAATCCAAATGCTAGTCCACCATGCGGTGGGGCACCGTATTGAAAGGCATCCATCAAAAAGCCAAATTGTGCCTTTGCCTCCTCTGCTGTGAAGCCCAAATGCTTGAACATGGTCGCTTGTGTTTCCTTATCATGGATACGAATAGATCCACCTCCAATTTCATTTCCGTTCAATACCAAGTCATATGCGTTGGCTTTGACAGCCCCCGGATCGGTATCCAACAATTCCATTTGACCAGGTTTTGGGGAAGTAAATGGGTGGTGCATGGCATGGTAATGTCCAGTTTCCTCGTCCAATTCCAACAATGGAAAATCTACCACCCATAAAGGTGCAAATTCATCCTTGTTCCGCAATCCTAATCGTTGCGCCAATTCCATTCGTAAAGCGCTCAACTGAGTCCTTGTCTTGAGAGTTTCTCCCGATAATACACAGATTAGATCTCCTGGTTTGGCATTGGTCGCCGCGGCCCATTGAGCAAGATCTTGTTCATCGAAGAATTTATCAACGGAAGATTTAAAACTGCCATCTTCGTTATATTTTGCGTAGACCATACCTTTGGCTCCTATTTGGGGCCTTCTTACCCAGTCAACAAGGGCATCGATTTCTTTTCTTGTGTACGCCGCTCCTCCTGGTACTGCAATCCCTACCACAAGTTCTGCATCATTGAATATTGCAAAATCTTTGTGTTGGGCCACGGAGTTCAATTCACCAAACTCCATCCCAAATCGTATATCCGGCTTGTCATTGCCATATTTTTGCATGGCATCGTCATAGGTCATTCGTGGGAAATCCCCAATTTCAATCCCTTTGATTTCTTTCAGAAGATGTCTCGTAAGCCCTTCAAAGACATTTAATATATCTTCTTGTTCCACAAACGCCATTTCACAGTCGATCTGGGTAAACTCAGGTTGTCGGTCTGCCCTAAGGTCTTCGTCCCTAAAACATTTTACGATCTGGAAATATTTGTCCATTCCACCTACCATTAGCAATTGCTTAAAGGTTTGGGGAGACTGGGGAAGGGCGTAAAACTGACCTTCGTTCATTCTGCTCGGCACCACAAAATCCCTAGCACCTTCAGGGGTGGATTTAATTAAATATGGGGTTTCCACTTCAATAAAGGCTTGGTCAGATAAGTATTTCCTTACCTCCATGGTCACTTTATGCCTAAAAATAAGATTGTTTTTGACTGGATTCCTGCGGATATCCAGATAACGGTATTTCATGCGAATGTCTTCACCTCCGTCTGTCTGGTCTTCAATGGTAAATGGTGGCAGCAAGGATTTGTTTAAAATAACTAGGTTGGAAACCAATATCTCGATATCCCCAGTGGGCATATTAGGATTTTTGGATGATCTTTCTATGACCTGGCCCTGTACTTGGATTACAAATTCCCTACCTAAGGATTTGGCTTGCTCCATAATTTCTTTGGAGGTACGCTCCTCATCAAATATTAACTGGGTAATACCATAACGATCTCTTAGATCGACCCAAATCATAAATCCTTTATCCCTTACTTTTTGAACCCATCCAGAGAGGATTACTTCTTTATTGATGTCTGAAGACCTTAATTGGCCACAGGTTTGACTTCTATACATTTGTAATAGCTTAATTGATTGGCAAATGTAAGAAGTATCGTGCTAAGCTGAAACATTAAGATTGTATGTAGTCAATAATATTTAAGTTAGGAATTTGGCAAACCGTTAAAATTTTGTGAAATCTTAATAAATCTTAACTATATTAGATAGAGTAATTAACGAAACCTTAGAAATATGAAACAGATTATTATTAAAAAAACACTTTTGTTATTTCTTTTATGGCTACCTGGACTGATGATCGCACAGTCTGTTGTTAAGGGTACGATAAAGGACGCATCTACAGGAGAAGTATTACCGGGGGCAAATGTTGTGATTAAGGGAACAACCCAGGGTACGACAGCAGATTTTGATGGTAATTTCACAATTGAAATAATGGATTTTCCTAAAACTCTAGTTATTTCATCCGTTGGATATAAAACCATGG
>JBFIGS010000221.1:0-4645 GCA_041602195.1 Sediminicola sp.
ACAAAGGTACAAAGGAATTTCAGGATTATAGCAATTACCTTTTATATAGTTGATTATGGCGAGGGCAGTAAAAAAAACCCTACTATTGAAAGAGAAGCAATCCCTTGTAGAATTATGCCGTAAGAGTATAAAATAGGCATTGAAGTCATGCCCAACGCGTATTTCTATGGATGTTATAATAGAGCCTACAATATTCTATTTAAGACCAGCTGAACATCTATCAATAAAATACTAAAAACGCCCACTATGATGATCAGTTTTAGAATATTATGGAGCCAAACATAGTGTTTCTTGCTGCTAGATTTCCATAACAGCAATAGAAATAGTAGGAGCAACACTATGGCCAATATAAAATAGATATACATATAACCGACGTCATAGGAGGTGATCAATAAAAAAGAGGGCACTAAAGTAAGCGCTATCAATACGCTGATCCCAGTCTTGGAGAAAACCTCCCCGTACAAAATGGGAATGGTCTTATAATTTTGGGCCAAATCCCCCGCCATATTCTCCATATCCTTGATCATTTCCCTTGCAAGAATCAGCAAAAAGAGAAAAATGGCATGCACGAATATTTGTGCCTCAAAATTTTTGTAGTGGACAAAAACAATAAAGAAAGGGGTAATGGCTAAAATGGCGGACACTATATTACCAACAAAAGCCACTTTCTTCAGTTTATGAGAGTAAAACCAGATTCCAAAAATGTAGGCTGAGAAAAAGACCACTGCCTTAAATGAAACATAACTTGCTAAAAATACCGCTAAGAAATTGAGGACAAAATAGGTTGATAACTTGGTGCGTTGGCTGACCAAACGATCCAGCATCGTCTTTCTGGGTTTGTTGATCAGATCTTTTTCGGCATCATAAAAGTTATTGATGATATATCCACCTGCAATAACCAAGGCGGAAGCAGTGACCAAAACAAACAGATTTACATCTAAGACCACCATTCTGAGGGGAAGATCTGGGGCCAAAATATATATAGAAGCTAAATATTGGGCCAATACAATCATTAGAATGTTGTAACCCCTTACGACGGAAACAAGACTCAAGAACTTTAATAAAAGGAGCTTGTTCTTTCTACTAAGCATGGCTCAAGGCTTTAGAAGTTATAGACCACTTCTAAATTATAGCCTTTTAATGCTTTTTTTGCTTTATTGATGTCTTCGGTAAAACCTAAAATATAACCTCCACCCCCTGAGCCGCAAAGCTTCAGATAATAATCATTGGTTTCAATTCCATTTTTCCAAAGCTTGTGGAATTCTGCAGGAATCATGGGCTTAAAATTATCCAAAACTACATTGGAAAGTTGTTTTAAATTCCCAAAAAGAGATTTCATATTTCCACTGATAAAATCTTCCACACAGGCATCGGTATGTTTTATAAACTGGTCTTTCAACATATTTCTAAAACCGTCCTGTTTCATTTGTTCCATGAATATTTGAACCATTGGGGCTGTTTCCCCGATGATGCCACTATCCAATAAAAACACGGCTCCAGTACCCTCCAAATTTTGGGATGGGATACTGGTAGACTCTATATTATCCTTTGAATTTATTAAAATAGGTAGACTTAAGTAACTGTTCAAGGGATCCAATCCAGATGATTTACCATGAAAGAAGGACTCCATAGCACCAAAAATAGCCTTTAGACTAAGTAACTTCTCCCTTGTAAGGTTCTCTAAAACGGTAATCTTTTCAACTGCGTATTTATCGTAAATGGCCGCAACTAGGGCACCACTACTTCCTACTCCGTAACCTTGGGGTATGGAACTATCAAAATACATTCCATTGGCAACGTCCTTTTTTAAGGATTCAAAGTCGAATGTCACCAATTCAGGATTCTCAAGCTGCATTTTTTCCAAATACACAGCGAACGCCCTTAGGCTTTCGTTGGACTTCTTTGCAGTTTCAGATAGATTTTTGCTGGTTTTCAGGGCACCTTTGAAGAAATTATATGGAATAGAAAGACCTTTAGAGTCCTTAATAATCCCGTATTCCCCAAAAAGCAAAATTTTAGAGTAAAATAATGGTCCTTTCATAGCCTTTTTAAAAATTGAATCCTAAAAGCGATATACAAATAACGCCTTATTTCGCCAATAATGATATTAAATTACATTTTTTTGGCTCCATATCCAATTGCATCGCAAATATACTGCCCGTTTTCACAATATGCAACCAACTCATTCTTAATAAATTGATAAACTATTTCCTTTTCAGCCTCAGGATACAACACATGAACATTGGCTCCTGCGTCCAGGGTAAAACAAACGTGGCTATTGGTACGCTCCCGAAAGCTCCATATTTTATTAATGATCTCCAAGGTATTGGGCTTCATCAAAATAAAATAGGGCAAACTGGTCATCATCATTGCATGTAGGGTCAACGCCTCACTTTCCACAATTTTTATAAATCCATCCAGATCCCCATCGGCAAAAACCGATCGCAATTTTGTGAGATTGGTATGGGCCTGTGAGAACCGTTGTTCCGCAAAGGGATGACCATGCATTAAATCATGTCCAACAGTACTGCTCACCTGCTTTTGACCTTTATCCACAAGTAAAATGGTATCCTGATAGTTCTTAAAGACTTCGTGCACTGGATAAGGATACTTGATGGCATATTCATCGGAACTACCAGCTGTATCACTATGCAGTCCCCATTCCATAAGATCACCTTCTATACTTCTACAAGCACTTCCCGAGCCCAGACGGGCCAGAAAAGATGCTTTTTTATTGAAATATTCCTCACTCATTTCTGGATGCAGTTCCTTCTCCAAACTCATCAAACATAAAGATAGGGCACTCATTCCACTTGCGGAGGAAGCAATTCCACTGCTGTGTGGGAAAGAATTAGACGTTTCTATGGTAAAATGATATGATTTTAAAAAAGGTAGGTATTTTTCTACCCTCTTAAAAAAAGTTAGAATTTTTGGCCTGAAGGATTCCTTTGGTTTTCCCTCAAATAGCAGGTCAAATGAGAATTCATTTCCCTCCCCTTCCAATTGGCTATATGATACTGTAGTGGTCGTAGCACAGGTATCCAACGTAAAACTTACAGATGGATTAGCTGGAATCTGGTTTTCCTTTTTTCCCCAATACTTTACCAGTGCAATATTACTGGGTGATTTCCAAGTGATCTTTCCATTCGCTACTTTATTTGAATATGCCAATGGTATAAAGTCTGTTCCGGTCATTTGGTGAAATATTTCTGCAAAGATAGTTTTTAAGGGGTTTTACGATAGTCCCGATTAAAATAAATTACTACTTTAGAGTCTTACAGCCATATTTTGAAAAAAAGAATCTACTACATTACCATCTCCGTTGCGGTTTGTTTACTAATTGGATTTCTATCCGGATTTGCCACACAATCTTCTATTGACGACTGGTATGTAACCTTGAACAAACCAGGTTTTAATCCCCCTAATTGGATTTTTGCCCCTGTATGGACCACACTGTATATAATTATGGGTATTGCGGCAGGATTGGTCTGGGCCAGAGGATTCTATCATGTTTGGGTAAAGACAGCCCTTTATCATTTTGGCTTTCAACTCTTGCTAAACGCCCTATGGAGTATTGTTTTCTTTGGATTTCAAAACCCTTTAATGGCCTTATGTGTCATTATGGCTTTATTGGTATTGATAGTATTGACCATTAAATGGTTCAAAGTGGTCCATAAATTGGCCGCCTATTTGATGATCCCTTATTTCCTATGGGTATGTTTTGCAATGGTATTGAACTATAAGATCTGGGAATTAAATTAAATGAAACTTGTTTGATCACCCTGAATTTATGTACACTTTGATACAATGTAAGGATCCCGTAGGCTCTCTATAATTTGATTTAATTCCCGGCTATTGCCTTTGCTGCAATGAAGGCGCCTGTCCAAGCGTTTTGAAAATTAAAGCCTCCCGTTATGGCATCTACATTCATGACTTCCCCAGCAAAATAGAGCCCAGGGACAATTTTACTTTCATAGGTCTTAAAATTGATTTCCTTAAGATCAATACCCCCAGCAGTAACAAATTCCTCTTTAAAGGTACTCTTCCCATCTACCAAGAATTCGGAACGCGTTAACTGGTCTGTCAATTCTTGTAAGGCATGCTTGGAAACATCAGCCCATTTGGTACTGTCAGAAATTCCTGCGGCCTTAACCAAGTTTACCCATAATCGTTTGGGGACATCAAAGGCATTGGTCCGTAAGACGGTCTTTTTTGCCTCAATTTCCTTAATATCCAATAATTGCTGGTAAACCCCACCTTCATGATAGGCGGGCAACCAATTTACCCGAATTTTGAATTTGTACTTAAAATCACTCAATACCCTGGCACCCCATGCAGATAATTTTAAAATTGCTGGCCCGCTCATTCCCCAATGGGTGATCAATAAAGGTCCTTCTGATTCAAGGATGGGTTGCTGCAATCCCTTACTCTTAAGATCTATGCTTACCTTGGAGTCTACGCGAGTTTGTGGCAGCACTTCTACTGACGCGTGGGTGCTTACCCCCGGAATCTCCGAAATACGGTCGTCTTTGATGTTAAAAGTAAAAAGTGAAGGAACGGGAGACACAATGGTATGACCAACGTCTTCCAGCATCTTCCATATTTTTGGATTGCTGCCCGTAGCTACCAATATTTTTTTGGCTTG
>JBFIGS010000222.1:0-4562 GCA_041602195.1 Sediminicola sp.
ACAAGAAGATATTTGAAGCGAATACCAATATTCTAAAAAATCCGGACGTGATACATCCCGATCAAGTTTTAGTTATTCCAAAGAATTAATAAAGATTTAATAATGAAAAAATAAAAGGGCCGAAATTCGGCCCTTTTTTATTGTTTCTCTATTACGCGAAGGGAATGATTGTATATCCTATCAAACTGCTCCTCCATGCCCATATCACTATTGTCAAATTCAATGGCATCCTCTGCCCTTCTGAGGGGGGAGAACTCCCTATGTGAATCCACATAATCCCTATTTTGTATATTTTTCAATACCTCTTTATAGGTCACCTTATCTCCTTTGTCCAGTAATTCCTTATATCTCCTATAGGCCCTTGTTTCAGGGGAAGCCGTCATGAAAATTTTCAGTTCTGCATCTGGGAACACAACGGTACCAATATCTCTCCCGTCCATCACAATTCCTTTCTCCTTACCCATTTCTTTCTGCATATCCACCAACTTATGCCTTACTTCCTCGATGGTGGCTACCCTGCTCACTTGGTTGGAAACTTCTATGCTCCTAATTTCCTTTTCTACATTTTCACCATTGAGGTACATTTCCGCAAAACCAAGTTGCTCATTAAAAACAAACTTAAGCTTCGCTTTTGGCAATAGTTTTATCAAGGCATTGATATTTTCATTTTCCACCCCAACAAATTTATTGCGCATGGCAAAAAGGGTTATGGCCCGGTACATCGCTCCGGTATCTACATATATATAACCCAAAGCCTTGGCAAGCTGTTTGGCTAGTGTACTTTTTCCGGTTGAAGAAAAGCCATCAATGGCTATGGTTATTTTTTGCATTGGTCAAAAATACTTAGAATTCAATAATTTATTTAACATTCAACATAAAAAAAGGACAATGGTTCCAGTTTTCCCAGAACCATCATCCTTATTATCTAATTCTTAGGCCTCTATTTATAGACTTTTCGCATTCTTGACTTTTTCATCGGTTATGGCCAAATCAATTACTTCGCTCATATCCGTTACATAATGGAATTCCAAACCTTTTAAATACTCAGCTTTTATTTCCAGAATGTCCTTTCTATTATCCTCACATAAGATGATCTCCTTAATCTTAGCTCGTTTAGCAGCTAAAATCTTTTCTTTGATACCACCAACCGGAAGCACTTTGCCCCTTAAAGTAATTTCCCCTGTCATAGCCAGACTCTTTTTTACCTTTTTCTGGGTAAATAACGATACTAAAGATGTCAGCATAGTAACACCTGCACTTGGGCCATCTTTTGGGGTAGCCCCTTCAGGCACGTGGATATGGACATTATACTTATCGAACACTTCAGAGTCTATTCCAAAACTATCGGCGTTGGACTTGATATATTCCATGGCGATAGTAGCGGACTCTTTCATGACCTTTCCTAGGTTCCCAGTAATGTTCAAGGTCCCTTTACCTTTGGATAAAATGGATTCTATAAACAGGATATCCCCACCTACGCTCGTCCATGCCAACCCGGTAACCACACCGGCCACATCATTGCTTTCGTATTTGTCCCTTTCCATTCTGGCTGGTCCCAATACTTTTTCTATGTCTTCATTGGTCACTTTTAAATTGTACTCCTCCTCCATGGCAATGGACTTGGCAGCGTGACGTACCATTTTAGCTACTTGCTTCTCCAAGGAACGTACCCCTGATTCCCGGGTATAACCCTCCACTATTTTTTCCAATTGTGGTTTGGCTATCTTTAAATCTTTATCTGTAAGTCCGTGCTCCTTCAATTGCTTTGGCAAAAGATGCCTTTTTGCAATCTCCACCTTCTCCTCTATGGTATATCCCGTTACATTGATAATTTCCATACGATCCAATAAAGCGGGTTGTATGCTTGACAAATTATTCGCCGTTGCAATGAACATCACCTTGGAAAGGTCATACCCCATTTCCAAAAAGTTGTCATGAAAATCATTGTTCTGTTCAGGATCCAATACTTCCAACATGGCAGAAGATGGATCACCCTGGTGACTGTTGGACAATTTATCTATCTCGTCCAAAATGAACACGGGATTGGATTTACCAGCTTTCTTTAGACTTTGGATGATTCGTCCGGGCATAGCACCAATATAAGTTTTCCTATGACCTCGTATTTCTGCCTCATCCCGCAGTCCGCCAAGGGACATACGCACATATTCCCTTCCAATTGCCTTGGCAATAGACTTGCCCAGGGAGGTTTTACCTACCCCAGGAGGGCCGTATAAACACAAGATCGGAGATTTCATATCATTTCTCAGCTTTAAAACAGCCAAATACTCGATAATCCTTCTTTTGACATCTTCCAAACCATAATGGTCCCTGTCCAATATTTTTTGTGCTCTTTTTAAATCGAATTTATCCTTTGAAAATTCATTCCAAGGCAATTCCAGGAATAGCTCCAAATAATTTCTTTGGATAGAATATTCGGCTACCTGTGGGTTCATTCGTTGCATCTTGGCCAGCTCCTTGGTGAAGTGTTCCGATACCTTTTTGCCCCATTTTTTTTCTTTTGCCTTTTGGGCCATTTCATCAACCTCCTCTTCATATGAAATACCTCCCAATTCCTCCTGGATGGTCTTCATTTGTTGATGAAGGAAATACTCCTTTTGTTGTTGGTCCAGATCGCTGCGCACCTTACTCTGAATGTCATTCTTCAGCTCCAATTTCTGGAGTTCCACATTCATATACTTCAATGTAGCCAATGCCCTATCCTGCAAATTTGGGATTTCCAATAATTCTTGCTTTTCCTTTACACCAAGATTTAAATTGGAGGAAACAAAGTTGATCAAAAAGGAATTGCTCTGGATATTCTTGATGGCAAAGGAAGCCTCACTGGGAATATTTGGATTATCCTTGATAATCTTTAGTGCCAATTCTTTAATAGATTCTATAATGGCAAGGAATTCCTGGCTATCTCCTACAGGTGGCCTCTCCTCCTTGGTCTCTCTGACCGTGGCTGTCATGTATGGCTTCTCTGTGAGCACTTCTGCAATTTCGAAGCGTTTTTTCCCTTGAATGATGACCGTTGTGTTCCCATCGGGCATTTGAAGCACCCTTAAAATTCGTGCTACAGTTCCTAAGGTATTGATATCATTGATTCCCGGGTTCTCTGTTTCCTCATCCTTTTGGGAAACTACACCAATTACTTTTGAACCATTATTGGCATCTTTAATAAGGCTTATAGACTTATCCCTTCCTGCGGTGATCGGAATAACCACCCCTGGGAACAAAACGGTATTGCGCAAAGGCAATATTGGTAAAGTTTCCGGCAAGGCCTCATTGTTGATCTCCTCCTCATCTTCGGGTGTCATTAAAGGAATTAACTCTGAATCCTCATCAATTCCTTGCAGTGACATACTGTCAATATTTAAAAATTTAGATTTACTCATAGCGTTATTTCGGTCATTCTGTCATTTTAAAACAGAAATCTAATTTTAGATTATAATTCATTGGTCTGCAAAACCCTAAAAACCTTAACGAATTTGCGTTTTCAGACCCTTATTCATCCATTTAAAAACAATTGTTATGCCAACAACTGGTTAATTTTTCAAAAAAACTGTAACAATCCTTAAATTGAATCATCTATTAGACAAACGATTCACTTTTTGAGCCACATAGAAGAACATATTAACGATCTGTTGCAATTATGTAAGGAAGGCAACGCTAGCGCCCAAATGGAAGTATACAATCGCTATTATAAAAGCATGTACAATACTTCCCTACGGATAGTAAAAGATAGTGCCGAGGCGGAGGATATTATGCAGGAATCGTTTTTGAGTGCTTTTACCAAATTGCACACGTTTAAAGGCGAGGTAACCTTTGGATCTTGGTTAAAGAGAATAGTGATCAACAACAGTATCCATCACTATCGCAAGCAACAGAAAAAGAACGAAGTAGCGCTGGAAAATATATTGTACAAGGTCAAAGATGATGATGGTATTGATTCAGAATATGGAGTCACTGAATTGAAGGCTCAAAAAGTGATGCAGACCATGAATCTATTACAGGACAATTACAGAATTGCTTTGACCTTATTTTTAATAGAAGGATATGATTATGAAGAGATAAGTGAAATCATGAAAATAAGTTATGCCAATTGCAGAACTATTATCTCTAGGGCCAAAGAGAGTCTTAGAAAAAAATTAACCCCCGTAATACAATAATAATGGATAATTTAGAAACCATATTCGACAACTTAAAAGGCTCCTTCGACAAAGAAGAACCTGCCATTGGTCACGAGGCCAGGTTTTTAAAGAAACTAAACAACCGTAATGAGAGGACTAGAAGAAGCTGGGGCCAAGGAATATGGAAACCACTTCTGATGGCTGCTTCCATAGCTTTGCTAATAGCTATTGGTTTTGGATATTTTATAGCAAAACCTACTACGGACCAACGAATAGCAAAAATTTCCCCAGAGGTCTCCAAAACGGAATTTTATTTTGCCAATTTAATCAATGAGCAGACCAAACTCTTACAAAATGAAAGCTCTCCGGAGACCAAACAAATGGTGGAAGATGCCATGCTCCAATTAAGAAAATTGGAAAAAGATTATA
>JBFIGS010000223.1:0-4545 GCA_041602195.1 Sediminicola sp.
GACCGTTATTGTTTAGCGTGGGTTTCTAATAGTTAAATTATTGTGCACTAAGGGCCTGAAGCTTTTTGAGGGCTGCCAATCCTTTTCCGGATAGCAACGACTCCTTGGCTAATTCAAAGCCTTCTTTTGGACTTATATTTTTTACGGTGGCAATTGCCACTCCTGCATTGGCACAAACCACATTGTTCTGTGGGGCCGTACCCTTGCCCTGTAGGACATTAAGGAAAATCTGAGCCGAATCCTCTATACTTGCTCCTCCGGCAATCTCCGATTGTAAAATGGTCTCCACCCCAAAATCTGATGGCTTTAATATGGTTTCGGAATGGTTGGAGATAGTTTTGGTATTCCCGGTCAGGGAAATTTCGTCATAACCATCCAGAGCATGTAAAACAGTGAAGTTAATATCGGTTTTTTGATACAGGTAGCCGTACATTCTGGCAAGCTCAAGATTAAAAACCCCTACCATTTGGTTTTTCGGAAAGGCGGGGTTGACCATGGGCCCCAACATATTGAAGAATGTTTTCACCCCCAATTCTCTTCTGATGGGAGCCACATTTTTCATGGCCGGGTGGAACAAGGGGGCGTGTAAGACACAAATACCAGCTTCATCTATCGATTTTTCAAGAAAACCAGGATCGTTACTGAATTTAATCCCCAAAAACTCCATGACATTACTACTGCCACACGTGGAGGATACCCCATAATTTCCATGTTTGGTTACTTTGATCCCGGCCCCAGCCGTTACAAATGATGACAAGGTAGAAATGTTAAAGGTGTCTTTGCCATCCCCTCCTGTGCCACAAAGGTCAATTGGGTTATAAGCAGATAGGTCTACGGCCAGACAAAGTTCCAAAAGGGCATCCCTAAATCCTTCCAGCTCTTCAATAGTAACACTTCTCATCATATATACGGTAAGAAATGCAGCAATCTGGCTGGTATTATAATCGCCTTTGGCAATATTCACCAATACTTGTTTGGCATCCGCTTTAGAGAGGACATCGTGGTTGATCAATCTATTTAAAATCTGTTTCATTTTCTTATCTGTTATGGGAGTTTTAAAGATGTTTCCAGTAAACAATCCTCTTAATTCCCAGCTATATATTTACAAATGTTGCCCAGTATTGTACATGGCCTTTTGAGGCTTTGCGTATTAATTTTCTAACCAATTTTTTAGCATCATCTTTCCTTCTGGAGTTAGCACCGATTCTGGGTGAAACTGCACGGCGCACACATCATATTCTTTATGTCTGAGGGACATTATCTGTCCGTTTTCATCAACAGATGTGACTTCAAGGGACAAAGGAAGATTAGTGTTTACTACCCATGAGTGGTAACGACCTACTTCAATTTCCTTTGGCATTCCCTTAAAAAGGATGTCGTCTTTTATAATGGTAATCTTCGTTGCTATACCATGGTAGACCTGATCTAGATTATCCAAGGAACCCCCAAAAACTTCCGCAATGGCCTGTTGCCCCAAACAAACCCCAAAAATACTTTTAGTGGGGGCATAAGTGGCAATGATTTCCTTTAAAAGACCTGCTTCATCAGGAATTCCTGGTCCCGGTGAAAGAACTATCTTGTCGAAAGGAGCTACCTCCTCCAAATTCAATTGATCATTTCTTTTTACGGTCACCTTACAATTTAAATCTTCCAAATAATGTACAAGATTATAAGTGAAGCTGTCGTAGTTATCTATTACTAGTATGTTTTTCATTTCCTCTTTTGCTATCCCGATTAAAAACGGATTGGTGAACTAATACTTTGTCTTTTTAAATGGTCTCCGCGATTTCAAGGGCTTTGGTCAATGCTCCCAGTTTATTGTAAGTTTCCTGTAGTTCGTCATCTGAGTTTGATGCCGCTACAATTCCCGCACCCGCTTGGTAATGTAATTCGTGGTTCTTGCTCAAAAAGGTGCGAATCATAATGGCATGGTTAAAGTTGCCATGGAAATCCATAAAACCGATGGCCCCACCGTAATAGCCACGGCTTGTTTTTTCATATTTATCTATCAATTGCATGGCCATGTGTTTTGGGGCACCACTTAAGGTACCTGCAGGAAAAGTATCCGCCACAACTTTCATCGTTGGCGTATCTTTTTTCTTTTGCCCCGTTACTTTAGATACCAAGTGTATCACATGGGAGAAGAATTGCACCTCCCTATAATTCTCTACGACCACGTCTGTACCATGGCGGCTGAGGTCATTTCGGGCCAAATCTACCAGCATTACGTGTTCGCTGTTTTCCTTGTCATCAACCTTTAGTTGTTTGGCTAGTAAGGCATCCTGCTCATCATTGCCTGTTCTTTTAAAGGTACCCGCAATTGGGTGTATTTCGGCCTTGCCATCCTTTACAATCAATTGGGCCTCTGGGGAGCTTCCAAATATTTTAAAATCTCCATAATCAAAATAAAATAGGTAAGGAGAGGGGTTAACGGAACGTAAAGCCCTATACACATTAAATTCGTCCCCCTTAAATTCTTGTGAAAACCTTCTAGACAAAACCAATTGAAACACATCGCCTCTTTGACAGTGTTTTTTTGCCAATACCACCTGCTCCTTATACTCCTCATCTTTTAAATTGGAGATGGGATCCCCAGTTTTGGAAAAGTTAAAGGAGGCGAAATTTTTGGCACTTAGGATCTGTTCTATTTCTGAAATGTTGTTTTCAGTTTTATGGCAATGGGCAAAAATATAGGCCTCATTCTTAAAATGGTTAATGGCAATAATGTTTTGATAAACGGCATAATAGATATCCGGAATAAGGATGCTATTATCCTTTTTGGTGAGGTTTAAATCCTCGAAATAACGCACAGCGTCATAGGCCATATACCCAAACAGACCATTGTTGATGAATTTAAAGTCATGGTTTTGCGCATGGAATTTCTTGCTGAAATCATCCAGGATGGATGGAATGTCCGTATTGCTGTTGATGGAAATCTCCTTTTTGGTGCCATCCGGAAAATGTTGTGACACCAATTCATTCTCCACCTTGATTGAAGCAATGGGATTACAACAGATATAGGAAAAGCTATTGTCATTTGCATGATAGTCACTACTCTCCAATAGGATACTATTTGGAAACCTATCCCTTATCTTGAGGTAGACACTTACCGGGGTAATGGTATCCGCAAGAATTTTTTTATAATGGGTAATTAATTCGTATTTCATGGATGTACTCAATTTTAATGTCCTTTAAAAGAATTTTAGCAAAATGAAAAAAGGCTTGTCGTGATGACAAGCCTTTTATATAGTATAACTACAATGATGCTCTGCTCACGACGTTGTTCGTAAGTTTTTCCACCACCAAGTATTTGCTATTCTGTTTTTCATTGAGCCTCAAATATAGGGAGGAAATTTAGATTGACAAACAGCTGTTATGGAAAAAATAAAAAACCCCACAAAAGTGAGGTTTAAAACATTTTAAATTTTTGGATTTAGAAAGCTAAATCTACCACCAAATCAAATTCGTCATAGATAGTTTTGTCTCCTAAGTTATCGAAGAAACTTCCTGAACCGTATTTAACATCGTATTTGGAACGGTCCACCTTCATAGTAGCCGTGGCTTTGTTCCCGTATACAGAAACATCAAATGTTACCGGATTGGTTTTTCCCTTGATAGTAAGGTCTCCAGTTACTTGGTAGGAGTTTTTACCTGTAGCCTTAACGCTAGTAAACACCAATTTGGAAGTTGGATTGCTCTCTACACCGAAAAAATCATCTGATTTTAAATGTCCTTCCAATTTTCCTTTAGACTCACCTGCTAAATCGGTAGAGATCAAAGTAGTCATATCCACTACAAACTCACCTCCTGTTAATTGATCTCCATCAAACATCAATGCGCCTTCTTTTAGGTTGATGGTTCCATAATGGGATCCTGTCACTTTGTACCCTTTCCAAGTTACGGTACTTTCAGCTGTTTTTACTTCTTTCTTTACTATTTCAACCGGAGTGGTTGCAAATGCTGTAGATCCTACAACTACTGCCAATACTAAACTAAATACGCTTTTTCTCATTGTTTTAATTTTAAAGTTAATGCTTGTTGTTTATATATGTGTAATTAAATTCTCTTTGGATTTTCTTACTTTCTTGTAATGCTGTGTTTCGTCTTCCTCAGAACGATATCCTACAGCTACCAATACAGATGTATTCAACCCTTTTTCGGTTAAGCCTAAAATGTCGTTGAATTGATCCGCATCAAAACCTTCCATGGGGCAGGCATCAATTTTGTTGATTGCTGCTGCCGATAACAGGTTGCCTAGGGCGATGTAGGTTTGTTTCGCTGTCCAAACCGCTTTGGCATCTTCGGAAAGCGGTACCAATTTCGATTTCATAAAATCTGCATATCCTTTTAATCCTTCCGCAGGTATTCCTCGTGTTTCACTTACGTTGTCCACATATTCTTCTACCAGCTCCTCCCCAAATGAATTTTGGTTGGCCAGAACAATTAGATGGGAAGCGTCTGTGATTTGTGACTGGTCCCATGCAGCAGGCCTTAATTTAGATCTGATTTCGGCATTCTCAACTACAAATATTTGGTAAGGTTGTA
>JBFIGS010000224.1:0-4537 GCA_041602195.1 Sediminicola sp.
CCTAAGCGCCTAACGATAAAAGAAGTTGAACTCGGGGTCAATTATGTGATGATCATCTCCACGAATGCTGGATTATGGGCGTACAACCTAGGAGATACCGTTCAGTTTATTTCTTTAAAACCTTATAAAATAATAGTATCAGGGAGGATCAAGCATTTTATTTCAGCCTTTGGAGAACATGTGATAGGAAAGGAAGTGGAGGAAGCCATGCGAAAAGCAATCTCAGCAACCGATGCCAGGATCAATGAATTTACCGTGGCTCCCCAGATTGCTCCGGAAGGAGATCAATTGCCCTATCACGAATGGTTGATCGAGTTTGAAAAAGAACCATCAGATTATCAAACGTTTATTAAGGTACTTGATCAGGAATTACAGGATCAAAATAGTTATTACTTCGACCTGAAAGTGGGTAAGGTACTACAAACGTTAAAGATAACACCAATCAGACAAGGGGGCTTTAACGACTACATGAAATCTCTTGGAAAGCTGGGAGGGCAGAATAAAGTACAGCGTCTGTCCAATGACCGGAAGGTTGCCGATGCACTGACAAGGTATGCGGTAGGAAGTAAATAGTCCTTAAAATATCCGGATTTTAGAAAATAAGCGCACTTATGGGTTATCCTAAATAATAAGTGTAATTTTGCAGGCAGAATTATGAATAAATTGAAACATACAACAAGGGCTCAAGAATCTACCAATGCCATTGAGCGGTTATATATTACGATGCGCCACCTTTTCAATAGGGGGTTTTACAAGCCAATGGGCATTTCAGGGGAAACCTTGAGAAATGCCTTATTGCAATTGCGACCAGAGATTTATGGTTCCATTGCGGAGGAAAAAACTGAATTGAACGGTTTGATCTATGTCTTGGAGCGCTTGCCTGAAGGAATTGAGCAATGTAGGTTTATCAACCTTACCTCGGACGAAGGATATGGGAAATCGCACTTTAAGCCAATTATTCCGCCCAAAAGAAGAAGAAACTGCTACCGTATAGACGATGAGCAGATGAACATTGAGATTACCAGGGGCCGTTCCGATATTTATGACATTCTTACCCACCTGACCTTCTTATTTATAGAATCCCAGAAAATAGCCAAAAGGGTCTTGATAGATGATACAGATAGGACCATTAGGGACTGGGTGAAATTGGAGGAGGCCATTGCGAAGAACAAACTGACTCAGACCGAAAGGGAGGTGGCATTGATCCATACTGCCAACATCCTGGGAAGGTCCTTTACAGAGGCCATTGAAATTCACAAAAAATTCGCAACGAAAGCAGAACCGGAGCGATTTCTTAAGATCGTTTACTGGTTGGGCAAGTTGGCTATTGAAGAAGAGACTACTGGCAATAAGAGGGCCATCACCTTTACGCCTTTGTTGAGGGAGCGCTTGGGCCACCACATTCATGGAGAAAGATGGGCAAATGATATAAAGGAAACATTAAAGGCACATGGTCTCTTGGAAAGACCCATTCATATTATTAGTGCCAATATGCATAGTGTCATGAATTCTTTGTTCGCCAAAAAGGCGCTGTCCAAGGAATATGGCAAATCAGCTTCATTAGAGATTTATGAGGCCCTTAGTTCACCTGAGAATGGCGCCTTGAGAAACAAGGTGATATCCGTGGCAAAGAAGAATGGGATGATCTCTTTGGACGATACTTCGGGCACCAATATAGATGTGCAAATATTTGATACCGCCAAATTGGGCAAGGATGCCTGTTGTTTTGAATTGAATGAAAATATTCCCGAGGATAAAAAGCCCGTCATTTTTGTGATGGACTATGCATTCGGAGAACAGGCCTATGAAACCATTGACGAATTTTTAAAGCCATACAAAAAGAAAAAACACCAAGAGGTATTTTTGGATGTGGCTTCTATTTCCATAATGGGAAAAGCAGGCATACTGGAAGGTGGCAAAGGGGATTTGATGATCCCGACCTCACATATTTTTGAGGGAACGGCGGATAATTATCCATTTAAGAATGAGTTCACCGCAAAAGATTTTGAAGGGAACGGGCTCAATGTATTGGAAGGCGCCATGATAACGGTTCTGGGAACCTCCTTACAGAATAAGGACATTTTAAAATTCTTCCACGAATCCACCTGGAATGTAATAGGCTTGGAAATGGAAGGAGTACATTACCAAAAGGCTATCCAAGCAGCTTCCAAGGTGCGCAAGAGCATTAGGGAAGATGTAAAGGTACGATATGCCTATTATGCCTCTGATAATCCCTTGGAAACAGGGAGTACTTTGGCTTCAGGTGGCTTGGGTACCACAGGGGTAAAACCAACCTATTTGATCACTGATAAAATACTAACACAAATATTTAATTCATAATATATGTCTAACCAACAACCTTTAAACAACAATTCATCTTCCGAGGAAGTAGATTTAGGACAATTGTTCCAAATGATTGGAAACGGTTTCAAGAAACTTTTCAATTTTATAGGGAGTATTTTCAAGGGTATTTTTAATGTTCTTATCCACTTTTTGTTATTCATTCAAAAGCACTTTGTAAAGTTTGCTATTGCAGGGGTTGTCGGACTCACCATTGGGATATATTTGGATATGGTCAAAGAACCTACATACCTTTCCACTATGACAGTAGAGCCTAATTTTAACAGTGTTCAGCAGTTGTACAACAACGTACATTTTTATAATGAACTGGCAGAGGCCATGGATTCCACGGCACTGGCAGAAGCTTTGGATATTACTTCAAGGGAAGCTGGCCGAATTAAAAAATTTACGGTTGAGTCCTATTCTGATGAAAATCAGAAAGTGCAGCTTTTCGATAAGTTTGTGAGGAGTTTGGATACGACCACCCAGAAGGCCATTGACATGGAAAAGTATCTCAATAATTTCAATTCTTTTGATGCGCGCTTTCATACCGTTTCGGTAACAGCAACAAATAACACCATAGCAAAGAAGATACAGCCCTCCATCATCAATTCCATTTCTCGGAATGATTACTTTAATTTACAAAAGTCGATCAGTGATATTAATATAGAGCTTCAGGACAGTTTGTATAGCAAGCAAATAGCTGAAATTGATTCCTTGCAGATGTTGTATAAGCGGGTAATGATAAAGGAAGCTGACAAGCTTATGCAGGGTACCAACATCAGCCTGGGAGAAAATGGAGGAAAGGAAAACAAGGAGCTTGCTTTGATCAATAAAATGGAGGAGCTGAAAACCAGCCTCGTAAAGTTAAACGAAGAACGAGCCAATAAATCCAGTATCCTTAATGTGATTTCTGCATTTCCAAGAAGAGGGGTTGAAGTAAAGGGGGTTTGGAATAGTTATAAATTTTGGATCCCTGTTGGTTTTATTGGACTAACATTATTAGTACTAAGTATTCTTGAACTTAATACCTATTTGAAAAATTATAAAAAGGAATAGGCTATGAATATATTGGTCACGGGGGGAGCGGGTTTTATTGGGAGCAATTTTATTAACTATCTCTTGAAGGCCGACCTACATTCTAACGTAATCAATTTGGACGCCCTAACCTATGCTGGAAACTTGCAAAATACGGCTCAATTTAAAAACAACATTCGGTATACATTTATTAAAGGGGATATTTGTGATACAGAGCTGGTAGACCAAATATTTATGGAACATAGTATAAATGCAGTAGTGCATTTTGCTGCTGAATCACATGTCGATAATTCTATTACGGGTCCTTTAGCCTTTATTAAAACAAACATAGAAGGGACATTTGTACTTTTAGAAGCCGCACGAAAGCATTGGACAATTGGTCCATTTATTATAAAAGAAGGATTTGAAAATGCTAGATTTCATCATATTTCAACAGACGAGGTCTATGGTAGTCTAGGACCAACGGGATACTTCAAAGAAAGTACGCCTTATGCTCCAAACAGTCCTTACAGTGCATCAAAGGCATCTTCTGATTTTTTAGTTCGAAGTTATCACCACACCTATGGTTTAAATGTGGTCACTACCAACTGCTCAAATAATTACGGCCCCTATCAACATGATGAAAAGTTGATTCCCACCATAATAAGAAATGCGATTAAAGGAAGAGACATCCCCATTTATGGAGATGGGGAAAATATAAGGGATTGGTTATTTGTAACTGACCATTGTAGAGGAATATGGGAGGTTTTTAAAAAAGGCAATTCAGGAGAAACGTATCTTTTCGGAGGAGGGACAGAAAAGACAAATTTACAGATAGCGTATAACTTGTGTAGTCTTTTAGATGCCAGAGTCCCACGAAAGGCAGGAAAATATAAGGACCAAATAATCTTCGTGAAGGATAGGCCAGGTCACGATTATCGTTATGCTATTGATTATTCGAAGGTTATGAATGAAATAGGTTGGCAACCACAAGAGAATTTTGAAACAGGTGTGGAAAGGACAGTTGATTGGTATTTAAGAAAGTACAGGAAAGTAGATGAGATGGATTAATGTGGAAATAGTTGAAATAATACGGTTTTGAGTTAAGATAGTTATGTTGTGATGGAGTTATAATAAATTCAAATAGAAATTAATGGAAGTTAAATCCCATAAAGATCTC
>JBFIGS010000225.1:0-4516 GCA_041602195.1 Sediminicola sp.
AAATCGTTCCTTACAGAAGGCTCTTCAACAACGTTTTCATTTTTGGTGTTGCCAGCGAGGGCATTATCATTGTTTAAGAAATACATCTTTTTAGCTTTCTCTTCCAAATCAGGTCTCTTGCCCTGGGTCTCATTACGGACCATTCGCATCACCATTTCAAATCGCTTTTCCAAGTCGGTCTTTCTATTTTCCTCTAGAGAATCCTGACGGAACATAAGCTCTGCAAGTATTTCATTATTCTCTGCCAAAGCCAATTTAAGTTTTTGTATTTCTTCGTCCTTGGACGTAACTGCCTCGTCCTTGTTGATTTCCTCTTCCAAATTGGCAAGCTCATCTTCTTGGTCTTCCAACATTACTCTGTCCTCTGTAAGGTTTGGGGTAAAGGAATAGGCAAAGGAGATCTCATGGGTCACCCCAAAATTGTCAAAATTATTGGATAGGCCCTTTTCCATGGTATATCCTAAGGACAGGCGTTTGTTCAAATTAAAACCTATCCCAGCTGCGGCACCGTAGAAATCGTCATACCCAGCTTGCAACCATCCTAATTTGGGAAGGTCCAAAATAAGGCTCCCGCCCAATACTACCTCATTTTCGCCTACCTTCCGTACTCTGGCCATAGGCATTAAACGACCGGCTTCCATAATACCTGTTTCATTTTTAAACTGATGGGTATATTGAAGGTGTCCAGAAAATGTTTTTTCGTTGAACTGGGTTACGGACTGACTGCTCTTCATATTATAATCGAACAAGTTTTCTGCAAACAGACCAAAATCAAATTGGCCATAGGAGATATTAAATCCAGGTTGTACAGACAAAAGTGAGCTATCCTGAAAACCATTTAATAACGGATCTTCCTCAATTGGATTTGCCCTATTTTGATCAAAGCCACTATTGTAATAAGATACATTGGCCCCAAAGGTAAAGTTACTTTTATCACTTAATTTTATCCCATAGGCGTAATTCGCCAAAATCCCGTAGTTGCTAATAATACCTTCCCTTTGGGTATAAAGGCTAAGGCCCAATCCCGATCTATCATCTATTCGTCCACTGTAACTTAAAAAGTAGGTTTGGTTGTTATCATCAAAAGATACTGATTGGTTTCTATGTAAAAGGTTGACATAGGATTTATCCTCCCTAACTGTTGAAAAGGTAGGATTGATAAGGAATCGATTAAACTTCAGTAAGTTCTGTGCCGGCACATCATAGGCCACAAAAGGGTTTTCCTCCTGTGCTCCGACCTTGGTCAGAACCATGATGAACAATAGCATATATAGTATGGGTTGCTTAAGCATCTTAGTTAACGTATGATAGTTATGGTACCTTGTTTTAATACTTCTTTACTGTTTTTTATTTTATAATAAAAAACCATGTTCTGTTTCGAAAAGGCCGTTGTGGATTCTGGCCAGTTGTTCTGATAATCAACTACATTTAATATGACCTCTCCTTTGGCATTATAGATCAATACATTAATATCTTTATTCCTTGAATAGGTATTGGGGATGATCCATTGATCATTGATCCCATCACCATTAACCGTTATTACATTGGGCACCTTGAAGGTGTCCTGCAATGCAACGGTTATTTGTTTGGTTATTTCGCAATTCTCTATATTGGCAACCAGCAAATAACTTCCTTCTTCTGTAAAGGTCACGGAAGGGGAATCACTCAAGAGGACGTTGTTCATGTCCAACCATTGGTAGGCCGTTCCTCCGCTTGCCGTTACAGTCTTAGATCCTCCAGATGGAAATACAACCGTCTCAGGGGAATCCAAGGTGATCAGTGAATCGTCCAATGGGGCAATGGTAACTTCGTTAGAAGGCAATGGACATCCATTCCTATATACTACCAATTGGTATTTTCCTGTTTCAGAAACATTCAATGTTTCCGTTGCTATGTTTAAATCAACACCGTCCTTTATCCAATCAAAGGTGGCCGATGATAAATCTGTTGTGGTACTTATGGTAATGGATTCGGAATCATTACAACTTACCATACTACTGGCGGTAATGTTAAGGTCCTCATTCACTAAAAGCAAAACATTTAAGGTGTTGGAGGTAGGGCTGTAGCTTTCTAAAACAGCATCCAGTACATACCCTCCATTTTCGGAGATATCCGTTAAACTGATTGATCTGGCAGTGGCGCCATTAACAGCTACACCATCCTTTTTCCACTGGTAGGTGAAATTACCTATCAGATCAGCGGTAACATCGGTCTTGGTTCCTTGGTCATCCAATGCATTGATGGCATCAATTTCCAATACCATACTAGTATTGCTACAATCCTCATATTCGGTTGCGTAGGCCACAGAAATTTCAAAGGAAGCTGGCACCACAACTGTAGTGGATTCAGAATCTATTGCCGTAGCGGCACAAGCTCCACCACTTTGTGAAACCCTGGCAAAATAAACGCCCGGTTGGTCTATATTCAAAGTACTCGTTGTCTCGCCTGGCACGATTGCCCCATCCTTATACCATTGGTATACTGGAGAAGAGGCAGAGGTGGACACCGAAAGTGTTTTTGTCTGACTTGGCAATAAAACAATATTAGGTTCATTGCCTCTGGTAACGGTAAAATCGCCTACATTGGTAATGGTCACTGCAGCAGAACGTTCCAAACAAGTACCGTCCCCATCAATTTCAACGGCATAATTGCCTTCAAAGCCTGGTACCGATGCATCAACAATATAGGTATGTGCATCAACAACAGGTCCTGTAATGGCTGCTCCATTTTTAAACCAAGTATAGGTCAGACCCTGACCCATGATATTTGCCTCCAATGTTTCTGTTTCTCCACTACACAAAGCGGTTTTGGAAGGATCGTTAATCGCGATCCCCAAACTGGCACCCGTGGATATCTCTATATCATTGGATAAGGTATTGGCCGAACCGGAACAAATAGATCCATAATCCACTTCTACCATATATATACCTGCTTGGGAAATAGTTATGGAATTACTTTTCTCTGCAAGAGGCGTTCCACTTCTATACCAATTATACCGATAGGTTTCTGGGTTGGCCACATTATGAACTGCCAAGGTTGCACTATTCCCATCGCAAAGCTCAATGCTTCCTCCGGGAGGAATGTTGCCATTACCGTTTGGACTGATCAATAAAGAAGATTTAAAATCTATATAATACATGGAAAAAGCATCTGAAGCCGGACTTGTTTTTGCCGGGCTGGTACTTCTAACGCGCATTTTATATCCTTCTCCTCTTGCAGTAGTTGGCAAGGCAAACTTAAAATCGAAATTAAAATTGGTGTTCTTGGTATTATCTGAAGCCAGTTGGGTAGGGGTTGCAAAACTTCCATTCGCATCTGACAATTCCAATATAAAAGAGTTGTCGCTATTTACCAATGGGGTGTTCCATGTAAATTTTACAAAGTATTCATTAAAATCCTCCGAAGCACAAACAGCCGTCCATGGACTATTCCCCGCCATATTGGGGTTGTCGGCAGGAATAGGTTTGTTGAGTGTCTGTGCAATGGTATGTGACCATCCCAATAATAATAGGGCAATTAATATAATGTAGGTCCTGCTATTTGCTTTTGATCTCATAATTTGGGCGTATTCATAGAACCTAACCGGGAATCCTTTGCTCGATTGATGTAGAAGAGATTTTAAATTGTTGATAAAATCTTGATAACCTTAAGGCTCTATACTATATAACAACAAATATTATATTTAATTATAGCCCCGAGAATTTAATGTTGTCTTAGGGATTAATTCTGTTGTGAAACCCTTTTATTACATGGTCATCTCCTTTTCTACTTCAGGATCACCGCAATTTTGCTACATTTGTGCTCTTAATACAAATACATGAGCGAAACATCTAGGTCTCTAAATTTCATAGAGCACATTATTGATGAGGATTTAGCCAATGGCTTTCCTAAAGAAAAACTTCGATTCCGATTTCCACCGGAGCCAAATGGCTATTTACATATCGGGCACGCCAGCTCAATTTGTTTGAACTTCGGATTGGGATTGCGCTATGGTGCACCCGTCAATCTGAGGTTCGATGATACAAATCCGGCCAAGGAAGAACAGGAGTTTGTAGACGCCATAAAAAAAGATGTGCAATGGCTTGGCTTTGAATGGGATACCGAATGTTATGCATCGGATTACTTTCAGCAATTATACGATTGGGCCATAATGCTCATAAAGGAAGGAAAAGCATATGTGGACAGTCAGTCTTCGGAGGATATTGCCAAACAAAAGGGAACCCCAACCGAAGCTGGCAGCAATAGTCCATTTAGGGAAAGATCCATAGAAGAGAACCTTCAGCTCTTTGAAGCCATGAAAAATGGGGATTTCAATGAGGGTCAACACGTGCTACGCGCTAAAATAGACATGTCCTCCTCCAATATGTTGATGAGGGATCCTATTCTTTACAGAATACTCCACAAGGCGCACCACCGCACAGATACCGATTGGTGTATTTATCCAATGTATGACTGGACGCACGGCGAGAGCGATTATATTGAACAGGTATCGCATTCCCTGTGTACTTTAGAATTT
>JBFIGS010000226.1:0-4478 GCA_041602195.1 Sediminicola sp.
AGAGAATGAGATTTGGATCTCAATGGGAATAAGTCCTTGCAACAACAACGGAAATAACTGTTGTAACAGAAGTCCGGCGGCAGTTCCTATAATCCCCCCTAAAAGTCCCATAGCGGCAATCTGTATCAAATAGATCACAAAAGTCTGTTTGCGGGTAGCACCGAGACATTTGAGAACAGCCACGGCACGTAGTTTTTCTTTGATATAAATATTGATGGCACTGGCGATACCAACACAGCCCAATAAGAGGGAGATAAAAGCGACCAGGTTCAGGAACTTCCCAAAATTATCGTACCTGCGCCCTAAGCGCTCACTAGTAGAAGTATGGGTGTCCAGATCGGCATCCTCGGCATCCAATTGCGGATCCAGGATTTTATCCAATTGTTCCATATCCGCCCCGTTTTTGGCCACAAAATAAAACTCATAATCTACCCTACTCCCCTGTTGAATTAAACCGGTCTCTTCAATAAACCGGTAGGGAATTAAGATAGGCGGAGCTACGGAACTGAAAATGGCCGTGCTCCCGGGGACAGATTTTAGTGCGCCGGCAATAGGCAGGGTTATATTCCCCACTTTTATACTATCCCCAGGTTTTATACCCAATTGGAGCATTACAGTGGCATCTACCAATGCGGCTCCCTTTTCTTGATATTCTTTAGCCGCTGTAATAGGTGTTGTCTCCAGTTCCCCATAAAAGGGAAATCCTCCCTCTATTCCTCTAACCTGTACCAACTTTGCAGCATCGGTTTTAGGGAAGGCGGCCATGGAAGCAAAATTGATCTCTTTCGCATTGGCACCCCCTAAGGAATCCATAAGAAATTGTACCCGCTCATTTGGCGGCTTACCACTGTCTATAATAAAATCGGCACCCATAAGTGCCTTGGATTGTAATTGAATATTGTCCTTGAGGTTCTCCCCAAAGGACTGAATGGATACTACGGCAGCAATCCCCAGGATGATGGAAGCCATAAAGAGGACCAGTTTGCTTCCACTGGCCCGGCCATCGCGCCAAGCCATTTTTAACAGCCATGAGGTTCCAGCCTTTGAATATGATGTAGAATTCTTATCGATCATCCTGCAACTGTTTGGTCTTCCATAATCCTACCTCCTTTTAAGCGTAAAATCCGCTGGGTCTTCTGCGCCAATTCCAAATCATGGGTAACAATCACCAAAGTGGTACCCAATTCTTTATTTAGCTCAAAAAGTAGCTGTACCACCTTTTCCCCGGTTTCCACATCCAAATTTCCCGTAGGCTCATCGGCGAACAAAATGGAAGGCTTATTACAAAAGGCCCGTGCCAAGGCAACACGTTGTTGCTCCCCTCCGGAAAGTTGTGAAGGATAATGGTGGATACGATCGCCCAGTCCTACCTTGCCCAAAAGTTCCACGGCCCTTTTTGTGGCACTCTTGTCCCCTCTAAGTTCCAAGGGCACAGCAACATTTTCTAGGGCAGTAAGAGTGGGTAACAATTGGAAGTCCTGAAAAATAAAACCAACGTGCTTGTTTCTCAACTGTGCCCGCTCATCTTCATTTAGGCTGCCTAGATCCGTGCCACATAACGCTATGGATCCAGTATCTGTTTGATCCAAACCTGCACATAGTCCCAAAAGCGTGGTCTTACCACTTCCAGAAGGACCAACAATTGAGAAGGTTTCCCCTTCTTCAATATCAAAACTGATATCTTGAAGTACCGTTAATTCCTTGGACCCACTGGTATAGGTTTTCCCTAGGTTATGTATGTTTAATATCTTTGTCATTTCCCTACTTTTATATTCACTTTCCGAAAGGAAGCAAAATAAAGAAATGATTTTGATTAAAATCCGTAAGCCTATGAGAACCCTGTTAACCTTTTGTTATTTTTTGGTATTCCTGCTCACCGTTTCCTGCGGGGAGAACGCCACCAAAAAAGAATCTCAGGACATAAAAAAGGAAATCCAACAGGAAAACAGCAATAGTACAACAGCCTCTGAAAAGGTTATCCTATTTTTCGGCAACAGTCTTACTGCCGGTATGGGCTTGGATCCAAATGAGGCTTTTCCTGCCGTGATCCAACAGAGACTGGATTCCCTTAATTTACCCTATACCGTAGTGAATGCCGGCCTTAGTGGAGAAACTACTGCAGCAGGGAAAAATAGGATCAATTGGGTACTCAACCAAAAAGTAGATGTTTTTGTATTGGAATTGGGCGCCAATGACGGACTCAGAGGCATTCCCCTGGAAGAAACCCGCAGAAACCTTCAGACCATCATTGATAAGGTAAGGGCAAAAAATCCGGAGACAAAAATAGTCCTTGCCGGGATGCAGATCCCCCCTAATATGGGTCAGGAATATACTTCCGAATTTAAAAATATATTTCCAGAATTGGCCGCGAAGAACAATACGGCGCTTATCCCCTTTCTATTGGAGAAGGTGGCAGGGATCCCATCCTTGAACCAAGCAGATGGCATACACCCTACGGTGGAGGGCCAAAAAATAGTAGCCTACCAAAATGTATGGCCTGTTTTAGAACCCTTACTCCTGGAATAGTCGGCTATAAAAATAGTGAGGAATTTGAGCTGATTATTGAAAGTTATTTCCCTAATATTCATGAGTTGGCCTGTGCCACATGGGAGTTTATTTTCAACTGCATACCGTGTTCCTCCCCTAGCTTCTTTATAATCGTTATTTGGGATAAAGTACCTTTAACGCTATCCTATTATGGCCCTAATTACCTACATTTATAAATAAAAAAACAAAAAATTAAATCATGACCGACACCAATAACTTTGCACACGCAGCCATGATGATCAGAAAACCTGTAGAACAGGTTTTCATGGCCTTTACCAATCCCGAAATCACCACAAAATTCTGGTTCACCAAAAGCTCGGGTATTTTGGAAAAGGGAAGAACTGTGGATTGGACCTGGGAAATGTACGATCACAGCATTCCGGTACATGTATTGAAACTGATTACCAACGAATTATTGATCATAGAATGGGGAGAAGGAGATAAAAAGCAGCTCGTGGAATGGGAATTCAAAGCCTTGGATGACTACAGGACCTTTGTTTCCATTACCAACACCGGTTTTAAAGGCTCCCCAGATGATATATTATCAGGCATCCGAGATTCTACAGGGGGATTTTCATGGGTATTGGCCGGCCTAAAAGCCTATTTGGAGCATGGGATAGAATTGAACCTTGTTGCCGATAGATATCCCAAAGAATTAGGGAACCACTAAATCAAAAAAAAAGACAATCATCATATAAATACAAGCTACACCTATGTCCAATATCATCATCCAAGGAATTAAGTACGATGACAAATCTTCCTACCAAAAAGGTCCTGCCCAGGCACCTGAGCTAATTAGAAAAGCTTTGCACTCTGGCTCCATGAATTATTTTGCCGAAGATGGAACCACTATAGAAAGTGGCCAAATCCTGGATAAGGGAGATTTTGAAATAGGCTCCTATTTTGATATTGAAGAGATCACCAAAACCCATCTGAACACTGAGCCCAAAATACTGACCCTAGGGGGTGACCACTCCATAACCTTTCCTATTGTAAAGGCCTTACATGCTAAATATCCGGTTTTGGATATTCTACATATAGATGCCCATGCAGATTTATATGACAACTTCGAAGGGGATCCCTACTCCCACGCCTGTCCTTTTGCCCGAATTATGGAAAACGGATTTGCCGTGCGCCTGGTGCAAGTTGGGATCCGTACTTTAAATACCCATCAAGCGGAACAGGCCAAAAAGTTTGGAGTGGAAATCCACCCCATGAACAACCTGAACCTATCACGCATAACAAAATTCAAAAATCCACTTTATATCTCTTTGGATATGGATGGTTTTGATCCCGCTTTTGCGCCTGGAGTTTCCCATCATGAACCGGGCGGACTTACCTCTAGACAGGTTATTGATCTTATTCAGAATATCGATACTGAAGTGGTCGGAGCTGATATCGTAGAATACAACCCCACGAGGGATTTTCAGGATATGACCGCTTTTTTGGCGGCAAAGATGATGAAGGAAATCTTGGCGAAAATGCTTTAAGAACACCGTGAAACCCCACCAATAACAGCCCAAAATTAATGAAGACCATATTATACGTTACCGATTTCTATTATGAGGCCAAAGGCCGAAAATATTATGAGGAAGATTTATACATCACCGCTCACCTAAAAGAACATTTCAACATCCTTATAGGGCACCCCCATCGGGTATTATCCTACTTGGATGTAGCGGATGTGCTTGTATTTAGAAATACTGGATCAGTAATTGGCTACCAGGAATATTTTGAACAGTTCGTTGCAGAGGCGAAAGAAAAGAAGATCCTCACCTTCAATTCCTTTGATGGTAAGGCCGATATAAAAGGCAAACAATATCTTTTGGACCTAATGGATCTGGATTATCCCATTATTCCCACCATTGACCACTTGAAGGATTTGGATAAGCTTGGTGATCCTGCAACCTATGTGGTAAAACTAAAAAATG
>JBFIGS010000227.1:0-4473 GCA_041602195.1 Sediminicola sp.
CAGCTGGAAATAGGGGATAAAGTATATAATATTCACAGGGATGGTTTTAATGATTTCCAACGATACACATTTTCGGAGGTCGTAAGACTGACCAAAACTTTGGCAGTTCTGGAAAATGGTGTCCGATTGACCAACCAACCCAAAACATCTTGGATCAGTGAGGATATATGTTATTCTGTATATAGGGATTATTGGACGTATTGGCATCTGACATCTGAGAAAGCAATTCAAAATGCTATAGCCGAGAATGAAAAAATAGCCGCATATGATTGGTTTGAGTCCAAAGAGTTTAGTTTGGAGGAGAAACAATTTATGTATAGACAATTTCAAGAAATGGAGAAGTCAAAGCAAATAGAGGTCTGTCATGCAGAAGAAAAAAAGCATAAGAATATTCTATAAGGTAATTCATTGATGATGCCCTTGCTGTTTTGAATGCAGCCGAATAAAAGTGATACTTTTAATTGATAGAATTACGTATCTTCTACCCTTAAATTTATGCCCTATGAAAAAACAGTTACTACCCTTAGCATTCCTATTGTTCGTTTTTAATCTTGTACTCGGTCAAGAGGAAACTGTTACAACTGTTCAACCTAAGTACCAAAAGGAAATAGATAAGCTTGTCAAAAAGAAAAGTATACAGCAAGCTTTTTTACACATTGATGAATTGGAACCCGACACCCATAAAAATTTGGTGGAATTGACCGAAATTCCTGCCCCTCCTTTTATGGAACATAAGCGTGCGGAAAGGTTTAGTCAAATGTTAAAAGAAGCCGGTGCCGATAGGGTATGGATTGATGAAGTTGGCAATGTTTTGGCGTTGAGAAAAGGAAAGGACAGTACTAAAACTATTGCTTTGGATGCCCATTTGGATACTGTTTTTCCTGAAGGTACAGATGTCAAAGTGAAGATTGTTGGGGATACCCTTTATGCACCAGGAGTAGGGGATGACACCCGTGGTTTGGTAATGGTCTTAACCATTTTAAAAGCGATGAACAGAGCCAATATTAAAACCACTTCAGATGTATTGTTGGTTGGAACAGTGGGAGAAGAAGGATTGGGTGATTTAAGGGGAGTAAAGCACTTATTCAAAAAAAACGAACCTAAAATTGATTCTTGGATCGCTATTGATGGTGGGGAATTGGGAAGGATAAATAATCAGGCCTTAGGATCTTATCGTTATAAGATTACTTTTAAAGGACCTGGGGGACATTCGTGGGGAGCTTTTGGTTTGGCCAATCCCCATCATGCTGCGGGTAGGGCAGTGGCCTATTTTGATGACGCTGCAAGATCATATACCTCCTCTGGCCCCAAAACCAGTTATAATATTGGTAGAATAGGTGGTGGTACTTCCATCAATTCCATTCCCTTTGAGTCCTGGATGGAAGTGGATATGAGGTCGGTGAGTCCAGACAGACTTATAGAAATTGAAGAAATATTGATCACCGAGACAAATCGGGCTTTGGAGGATTATAATAAAATGGTGGATAAAGGGCCAAAATTATCTGTGGATATAGAAAAAATAGGTGACCGTCCATCTGGAGAACTTTCTCCCGAATTACCTCTAATTCAAAGATCTATGGCAGCGACAAAAGCCTTTAAAACAGAACCTTTCTTAACAAGGGGATCCACGGATTCCAATATTCCAATTTCTTTGGGAATACCTGCGGTTACTTTAGGGAGAGGTGGTAAGGCAGGAGGAGCACATTCCTTGGGAGAATGGTGGTTAAATGACAAAACTGGACCTGAATCCATAAAATTGGCGCTTTTGATTTTGGTTTCAGAAGCTGGACTGGAATAAGAATTCATATTTAACAATTAAGCCCAAAACACCCTATACCAATTTCATTGGAATAGGGTGTTTTGTTTATTGATGACTCAGCCTCATAAGGCGTAGGCGATTCTTTAAAACTCTTTACCGTTTTATAATCTTAAAGTTCTGCCTTATGGTACTTCCCTGTACATTTAGAATGTATGTACCCTGTGCCAATAAACTTAAATCTACGGGAATATACCGTGATGATCCAATAGCCTGTTTTTGCTTAAATAAGGTGCTTCCATCGGGACTTAATACAAAAACTGTGACCTCTTGGTCCAATCCTGGGATATAAAGGTTGGTAGGACCTTGGGTAGGGTTTGGATAGCCCGATACCCTTTCAGGAACAAAGATCTCTTTGAAGTATTTGCCCTGACAGTCCCATTCTGTAAATACACGTACTTTATTTAATCCTGTTGGCAGTGTGGTATTGAATTCATTGGAGTAGACCTCATGGATTTCTCCATTGATCATAACAAGGTATTTATCCGATCCAGACATCCGAATTATCAATTCTCTACTATCCTTGTCTATGCTGGTCTCAGCACTAATTTCCCTTCGCTCTTCTATATTTACTTCGTAGCATTGCTGAAAATCCCCTACATCCAATACTGTAAAACAAATTTCGTAGAGGCCAGTAGATAATCCTTCTATCATCATTGTACGGGATAATTTAGGATCCATTGTAATTGGATTTTTCCCATTTATAGAGACCAAATAGGTGTGTGAGATATCCTCAACCCCAATGGAAAGCGAGCCTTCGTTCAGCAAAGTACAGGTGGGGGCCATCACATTAACGTTAAAGTTAGTGGGAGGAAGGGTAAACTTTTTACAGCCATCGGCATCAATTAAGCTTCCCAGTGGAGAATTGGAGCATTGGTCCAATTCATTTGGGACACCATCTCCATCCAGGTCACCATCACAGAGATCACCTATGCCATCATTGTCAAAATCAGCTTGATCAGGATTAAAGACCGAGGGGCAATTATCTGTTTCATCAGGGATGCCATCCCCATCACTATCAAATGCCAATAGTAAAATGGAAATAGTTGAATTTGCTTGTTGTCCATTGACAGAAAATCCAACTATGGCAGTGCCGGCGTTTTGATCACTGGTAAGTATGGCAGAATAGCTGCCGTTTCCGTTGTCTGTAATGTTGGATATAATTCCTAGCGTTGTAGTAATCTGTATGGTATCACCACCATTTTCCAAAGGGTTTCCATTTAGATCCAAAAGCTGTACGGTAATTGTTGCACCGCTTGTTCCATCTGCCAAAAGTTGCGAAACATCGGAGGTGATGGTAGAGTAATTGGCATCAGCGTTTCCAGGATACATGGTAATGTTCAAAGTCTGAATCCCGATTTCACCATTGACCATAAAACTAACTGTTGCGGAACCAATAATGGTGTCACTGGTCAATAGCGCGGTATAGGTTCCGTTTCCATTATCGGTGACATTGCTTAAAACACCTAAAGTCGAGGTAATTTCTACATTATCTCCCCCTCGGTCCAAAGCATTTCCGTAGGCGTCCAAGAGTTGTACCGTGATGTTTGCAAAACTGTTGCCATCGGCTACTAATTCATACACACTAGAGCTAATATTGGAACCGCTCGCATTGGCAAGTCCTGGGATGAAATCTATGAAAATGTAGTTAGCAGAGGAATCGCCGTTAATGCTAAATCCAATGGTGGCAGTTCCCGTTAAGGTGCCACTAGTCAATATAGCGGTATAGGTACCATCCCCATTATCGGTAACATTGCCAAGGCTGCCCAAGGATGATGTTAATCCAATGGTTTCTCCTCCTGTATTTAGGAGGTTTCCATTACTGTCCTTCAATTGTAAGGTTATGATTGCCGTACTGCTCCCATTGGCAACTAGGACGGAAACGTTAGAGCTTATTAAGGAATACATAGTATTTGGACTCCCTGCGGTCATTTGAATTGTCACTGTCTGTTGGGCAACATTCCCATTGATGCTAAACCCCACCGTTGAAGAACCTGTACTGGTACTGGCCGTTAATATTGCGGTATACGTTCCGTCTCCATTATCAGTAACATTCTGAAGTGTACCCAGAGATGAGGTTAACTCAATGGTGTCACCTCCAGTATTTATGAAGTTTTCATTACTGTCTTTTAATTGAATAGTAATAGTAGCTGTACTGCTGCCGTTGGCAATTAGTTCTGTGACATCTGATGTTATTGACGAATGTATAATGTCACTCGCCCCAGGTATTAAATTAATGGTTGCTGTCTGTGCCCCAGTAACCCCATTAATGCTATATCCAACTGTAGCGGTTCCTGCAACGGTGCCAGAAGTGAATACTGCCGTATAGGTACCATCCCCATTATCCAAGACATTACCAAGGGTGCCTAGGGAAGTGGTCAATTCAATGGTTTCACCTCCTGTGTTAAGGAGGTTACCATTATTATCCTTTAATTGTATGGTGATGTTCGCAATACTGTTCCCATCTGCAATCACTTCATTTATATTAGAAGCAATAGTAGACAGAGCAGTATCAGCTGTCCCAGGAATAAAATCTACCTGAGTTGTTTGCTGTGCAGTTTCACCGTTGATGCTAAATCCTAAAGTGGCAGTTCCGGTCTGGATAGCCGCTGTTAGTGCAGCGGTATAGGTTCCGTTACCATTATCAGAGATATTAC
>JBFIGS010000228.1:0-4413 GCA_041602195.1 Sediminicola sp.
CTTTAAAATCAGCAAATATCAAAGACCATAAGGTGCTTTTTGCTGTTTGAACCGCAGTCTTCATCTAGAATTTTTAAAAGGAGTGCAAAGATAAGACCCAAATGATTTTTTTCCAACCTAATACGGGTATTTATGTTATTTTGAACATATAATACCGTCTACTTCTTTAAAACCATCTATTGTGAAGAAAATAATTATACGCTATCCTCTATTTTTAGCCTTTTTTACCACATTTCTTAGTGCCCAAGAAAAAGAAGCAACGGTCACAGTTGACACCCTTTCCAACAATATTTATATGCTGACCGGAAAAGGCGGTAATGTTGGACTCTTTATTGGAGAAAACAAGGCCTACATGATCGATGACCAATACGATTATATGAGCAACTCATTAAAACAAACGATAGCTGGGATAACCAACAAACCTCTCGCCTATTTATTCAACACCCATATGCATGGAGATCATACCGGAGGGAATTCTAATTTTAATTCAGAATCAACTACTATCATCGCGCACGACAATGTTAGAAAGCACCTAAAAGAACAGGCTAAGACAGCAATTAAGAACAACCCCATGTTACCGGAGATGACCTTTTCTGAAGATCTTACCCTTTTTGACGGTGATGAGACCATTATGGCGTTCCATGTGCATAACGCACATACCGATGGGGATGCTATAATCTATTTTTTAAAAAATAATGTATTACATATGGGCGACACCTATTTTGCCATGCGTTATCCATTTATTGATCTCAAAAGCGGAGGATCCGCGGAGGGCTACATCAAAGCACATAAAAAAGCTTTGTTATTGATTGATGAAAGCACCAAAATAATCCCTGGCCACGGTAGACCATCCAATAAAAAAGAATTGGAGACTTACGTTTTAATGTTAGAAGATATAAAAGCAACAATAACCGAGGAAATCAAGCAAGGAAAAACTTTGGATGAGGTAAAAAACAACATTGGAATTACCTCAAAATACGATGCGGTTCACGGCAGCGGCTTCATTAAGCCTGAAATAATCCGTGAAACATTTTATAAGAGCTTGGCAAATAAGTAGCCAAACCTATTGAACTATAATACGGAGGTAAATTGATCAATTTACCTCCGTATTATTCATATTACAACTAAGCACTTTTACTATTTTAATTTAAAATAGATAGGGATACTAAAAGGAACCCGTACAGCCCTTCCTCTTTGTTTACCGGGTGTCATTTTTGGGAGTATATCCATCAATCTTTTTGCTTCATCCTCTAGCACTGCTGAGGGTCCTCTCATCCTAATATTGGTCACTTCCCCAAACTCATTAATTTTAAAAACTACATTGACCCTTCCTTGAATATTATTTTCTACCGCAAATTCAGGATATTTTAAATTATTAAGAATATGTTGCTGCATCATTTCGTTGAAACATTCCCTTTTATCTATTACTTTTTCACATCCAGGAAAAATTGGGACATCCTCCAAAAGAATGAATGGAATTTCCTCGATCTCATCGGGCTTCTTCTCCACAAAAATATCATCAGGATTTAATTCAGGGTTATGTGAATCTTTCGAAGGGACTTGAATAAACTCTTTCCCCTCCTCAATCACGGCATCATTATCTACTTCCTTAAATTCGGTAGGATTTAATACTTTCTGGGCTTCTTCCGTGACTTTTAGCTCCTTCTCCACTTGGATCCTATCCAAATCTGGATGGTATTCCAACAATTCGGGTACCATTAAATCGACCGTGGCTACTGTTTCGTCCAAAGCCCTAAAGGAAGCTTCCAATCCAAAATAGGCAAGAAGAAGGGCAATAATTAATCCCAATTGAAATCTGAGAAAGCCAGTTTTTCGTAAATTTGCATCGTGCTTTTTCCCTTTTGGGTTTGCACCATTGGCGACTTCTCTGGGGTACCCATTGCCGTGGGCGCCACCAGTCTTTGATGTGTTTTCTTTCATAAGAATAGATTTAACGTTATAATTATGTTAAAACACAAGAAGTGTACCAAAAAGAAAAACCCTGGCCAAGGCCAGGGTTTTTTATCACTTCTAAAACAATCCCTTATAATAAGGGTTGTCCGTAATTTAATATTACTGTAGCTTAAAGGTAATTGGAATACTAAATGGAACCCTTACAGCTCTACCTCTTTGCTTACCAGGAGTCATCCTAGGCAATTTACTGATAATTCTTTCCGCTTCTTTTTCCAAGTTTTGGTCAGGTCCACGCATTCTAACGTTTCCGATACTACCATCTTTTTGGATCACGAACATAACACTAACCCTACCTTGAACCCCCATTTCTTGGGCAATTTCAGGATAACGGAAGTTTTTACGGATGTGTTGTTGCATCATATCATTGAAACACGCTCTTTTATCCTTCTCGTTTTCACAACCTGGAAAAACAGGAACATCTTCAATAACTGCGAAAGGAACGTCAATATCTTCTTCTACATCCTCTACTGCTATATCATCTACTTCAATGATTTCCTCCTCTTGGGAAGTTTCAGTAGACTTTATTACTGTCTCCTCAACCTCAACCTCATCTTCAACAACGGTAATGATCTCCGGTGCTGCTGGTGGTGGTGGTGGTGGTGGAGTTTTTATTTGCTCTGTCATTGGAACTTCTTCATCCAACATATCTTCTACGTTCAAAGAAACGTCATAGGTAGTTTGTTCATCGTAAGTCTTCCATTCCAAAGCACGCCATATAATCAACATTACAACAGCTAAGCCTATAACAAAGTACATGCCGCTGTTTTTTGTCAAATCTGCTTTTGGATTCTTTTTTGGTTCCATATAGTTAGTTTTAAGGTTTGCTAATTTAATTATTAATTTAGTAAAAAAACAATTAATTTTTCCATTTTAACTGCCTTTTCCCAGAAAATGCGAGTTTTATTGCCAGAGCCCCCACTAAAGCTCCTAAAGTATTGGCCATTGCATCAAATACATCTCCCTCTCTATCAACAGTTAACTCGCTTTGTACTACTTCAATAACTATACCATAAATTACAACTGCGATAACAATTGCTAGAATTGATTTCTTCATATCAATTTTACCCTGTGTTCTTTCCCTTATGAACAAAGCTCCTAAGACCGCTGCCATAAAATAAAAGATAAAATGAACCAGCTTATCCATAAAAGGCAGTTCAAAATCTGGTAATTCGCCTTCTGAAAACGAAAATAAGCTGAGCAGTGTTATGAACACTATCCAGCTTATAAATGCAATTGTAAAGATGCTTTTCTTAAGCACCTATCAATTCTTTGTAATCCGCATCACTAAGAAGACTGTCAACTTCCGATGGGTCACTTAGTTTTATTTTTATCATCCATCCCTCTCCATAAGGATCGGTGTTCACTTTTTCAGGCTCATCCTCCAACATTGTATTGAACTCAATAATCTCTCCACTTAAAGGCAGAAAAAGATCAGAAACTGTTTTGACAGCTTCTACCGTTCCAAATATTTCTTCCTTATCCAAAGTTTCATCCAAGGTCTCTACCTCTACGTAAACAATATCACCCAATTCCCCTTGGGCAAAATCTGTGATCCCTACGGTGGCAATATCCCCTTCAATCTTAATCCACTCGTGGTCTTTGGTATACTTTAATTCGGATGGTACGCTCATGTCTTTTAATTAAATGTTAGAGGCGCAAATGTATGGGATTTTGGTAATCTATTCAAAAAAAGTAATCCATTATTAACAAATCACAACTAAGACCTATCTCTGGCACAAAACTGGGTTCTAATCTTCCTAGTTGCCAAAATTATACCTTATGGTAAACCCAGTATTTATTGTTGATTGCGGAAATGCCGTGGAAACCGCGAACTGTGAAAAAGAGTAATCATAAAAGAACAGGGCATTCAAGGTTTTACTCAAGGCGTAATCTGCTGTAAATTTAACCGACAACAGGTTTTGTCCAGAGGTAATCTGATTGTTCGTAATGTCCAAGTTTCGTATAATGGTCACATTGTCCCTTAGGGTTGCATCTGCTTTCAAATTCAGATCCCCTTTAAAGCGTTGTTTTTCACCCCCGATATTGGTCACCAACTTCACATCCTTAAATCTGTATCCCAAGCCAACAGTATACTCCTTTCCATTGATCTCTGTAAGTAGATCGTTATCAAAACTCAGGGACAACGCCCTATCTGTTCGTACTTCCGCCACCACGCTCATGGAGTTTTTCATTTCAAAATCGACCCTCATTAAAGGATTGAACTGATCTGTCAATACCACATTATTAATAATATTGTCCGGCAGAAAATCACCGTTCTCCGGATCAATGGAAGTATTTTGTTTCTCTAAATTGGTCTGGAAGGAATTGATGCTGTAAGCGGCCCTATACCCATGACTCAGGGAGAAACGCTTAAACTTCTTCTTAAACCACTTGTTCTGCATTAAACCGGTATACTTTATATTCCAGTTGGGAATTGGA
>JBFIGS010000229.1:0-4405 GCA_041602195.1 Sediminicola sp.
CATATTGCTGAGGAGGACACCAAATTTGGATTGGACGAAGCAGAACTAAAGGATTTGTTGGATTCAGAAACCTTTGGAAAATTACAGAACATAAAGGTTGTGGGACTAATGGGTATGGCCACTTTTACAGATGATAAAAATCAGATCCGTAGAGAATTCAAACAACTTAAAGCACAATTTGATAAATTAAAGGCAACATTACCAAAGATCGACACCTTGTCCATGGGGATGAGTGGTGACTATCTAATAGCCATTGAAGAAGGTAGTACTATGATCCGAATAGGAAGTAGTATTTTTGGGGAAAGAAACTACAATTAATGTTGTAAAGAAACAGTGACCCGTAAGGGCAGAGAAAAATGTACGTAATACTCGATATAGAAACAACTGGCGGCAAATACAATGAGGAGGGAATCACCGAGATTGCCATTCACAGATTTGATGGACACGAAGTTGTGGACCAGTTCATAAGCCTTATCAACCCTGAAAAGGAAATTCAGCCTTTCGTAGTAAATCTTACAGGGATCAACAATAAGATGCTGAGGACGGCTCCTAAATTTTATGAGGTGGCAAAACGAATTGTTGAAATTACCTCGGATGCGGTAATTGTGGCGCACAACGCACAGTTCGATTATAGAATCCTAAGAACTGAATTCCGTCGGTTGGGCTTTAATTTTGAGCGTAAAACCTTGTGCACGGTTGATCTTTCAAAAAAATTGATTCCCGACCAGGATTCCTATAGTTTAGGAAAATTAGTACGTTCCCTAGGCATCCCGGTAAGTGATAGGCATAGGGCCAATGGCGATGCCTTGGCTACCTTAAAATTATTTAAATTGCTATTGTCAAAAGACAATGACAAGTCCATTGTAAAGGAGATTACCAAAGCAGCTACATTGGGGGAGCTCTCCCCCACCCAATTGGATATCGTGGAACAACTACCTTCTATAAGGGGGGTTTATTATATGCACAACAAGGATGGGGAAATTATATTCTTGGGCAATTCAGGAAATATAAAAAAGCGTGTAAATCAGCACTTTACCAATGATGGATCCAAGGCTAGAAAGATACAAAAAGAGACAAAAACAGTAACCTTTGAGCGCACTGGAAGTGAATTGGTGGCTCTTTTAAAGGAAAATGAAGAACTGCAAAGAAACAAACCAAAATACAATACCTATTCCAGGCGAAAGCTTTTTTCTTATGGGATCTATAAGCGCACAAACCCAAATGGTTATTTCTCCCTGAGTACAGAGAGGATCAAAGAAAATTCAGATCTAGTGGCAACCTTTAACAGCATACATGCTGCCCAAAATTTCCTTTACAAGATTACGGAAGAATTTCAGTTATGTGATAAGCTCAATGGAATTTCCCAGGCAAAGACAAATTGTTCCAAACATACATCGGGTATATGCTTAGGGGCATGTATCCAAAAAGAGGAAACAGCACCATATAATGAAAGGGTCAACCTGGCATTGGAAACTTATTCCATCTCCAATAAGAACATGATACTAATTGATAAAGGTCGGGAATTGGGAGAAAAAAGCGGAATTCTGATTAAAAATGGTGTTTTTATGGGTTTGGGATTTTTTGATTTAAATTATCAGATGAATAAGCTTCAAATTTTGGAAACAATCATTACCCCAATGGAAAATAATGCCAATACCACATTTCTAATTGAATCGCACCTTAGAAAGGGAAAGATTGCCAAAATTGTTACCTTGTAAGTAGCACTGATAATTAGTGCACTTTTATTACTTTTACTAAAAAGCAATCATTTGAGTCACCAACCCAACCTGTCCAGAAACTGGAAAAAAAAGATACATGAGGTAATTTACGGGACCCACACCCCTGCTGGAAAACTTTTTGACATTATCCTGCTGATCGTTATCGTTTACAGTATCATCATAGTGATGTTGGAGAGCGTACCCTGGATCGATGAAAACTATCACTACTTTCTAAATATATCTGAATGGATCGTCACGATCCTTTTCACATTGGAATACATTCTAAGAATCATCAGTATTCGAAGACCTAAAACCTATATATTTAGTTTCTTCGGCATCGTTGACCTTTTATCCACACTCCCAAAATACCTATCCATTCTATTTGTTGGTTCCCAATACTTGACCGCCTTTAGGGCCTTGCGACTTTTAAGGGTTTTTAGAATTCTAAAACTCGCACGTTTTGTTGGGGCATCCAATAATCTAGCTAGGGCATTAAGCTCCAGTAGGACCAAAATATTGGTCTTTGTATTTTTTATCATAGTCATTTCTGTATTATTGGGCACGGTCATGTACATCATAGAAGGCCCTGAACATGGATTCAATAGTATTCCACATAGTGTTTATTGGACCATAGTGACGTTAACTACGGTGGGCTATGGCGATATTTCACCCCAAACCCCATTGGGACAATTTCTTGCCAGTCTTATCATGATCATTGGATATGGAATTATTGCAGTTCCTACTGGAATTGTATCCGCTGAATACACCAGTGAGATGAACAAGAGAAATGCAGGTACTGACAATGGACGAGCCTGCAGAACATGCGGCACAGAAGTGCTGAGAAAAGATGCTGATTTCTGCAGAATATGTGGCACAAAATTAAATGAAGATTAATGGCTGACAAATGGCTTATTTCAATTGTTGGTCCAACGGGCATTGGTAAAACTTCTTTGGCCATCAAACTGGCCCAGTACTTTGAAACAGAGATCATATCGGCCGATTCTAGGCAGTTTTTTAAGGAAATGGCCATAGGCACAGCGGTTCCCTCAAAGGAAGAGTTAGAATCCATAAAGCATCATTTCATCCAAAATATCAGCATCTTTGATGAATATTCTGTGGGAGATTTTGAAAGGGATGCCATTGCTTTACTCCGTGAATTATTCAATAAAAAGAACATTGTGGTCATGGTTGGAGGCAGCGGACTCTATATTGATGCTATAACGAAAGGACTGGACAAGTTTCCAGAAGTTGACCCCAACATCAGGACAGAACTAAACAAGCTTTTGGAAGAACAGGGTATTACCGTATTGCAAGAACAACTGTCCAACCTGGATCCGGTCTACTTTAACAAAGTGGATACCGAAAATCCCCATCGATTAATAAGGGCCCTTGAAATATGCCTGGGAACCGGAAAACCTTTTTCAACATTTTTAAACCAAAATAAAGTAAAAAGGGATTTTAAGACGATTACTATTGGCATAGATGCCGAACGTAAAATAATATACGATCGCATCAATCAACGTGTAGATCTAATGGTAGAAGCGGGCTTGGTAGAGGAAGTTAGGACCCTAGAGCCCCAAAAATCATTAAACGCCCTTCAGACCGTTGGGTACAGGGAGCTTTTCAAATATTTTGAGGGAGATTGGACATTGGATTTCGCCATTTCGGAAATTAAAAAGAATACCAGAAGATTTGCAAAAAGACAATTGACGTGGTTTAAAAAAAATGAAAATACCATTTGGGTAGATTATCAAGAGGACATCAACTCCATAATAGATAAAATAAAACAAAAAATCAAAACATAGATTGTGGACAAAACTTCTAATTATATCCTTTTTGTAATGGGCGTTTCTGGTTCAGGGAAATCCACTATAGGAAAACTATTGGCCACAGCATTAGGCTACCCTTTTTTTGATGGAGACGATTTTCATCCTGATTACAATATTAAAAAGATGGCTGCGGGCAAACCTTTGAACGACGAAGATCGTTATGAATGGTTACTGGCTTTAAATGAATTGGCCAAAAAACATTTGGCACAAGGCGCTGTTATTGCGTGTTCAGCCTTAAAGGAAAGCTATAGAGAACTTTTACAAAAAGGAATTGACACCAAGGTTCATTATATCTATTTAAAGGGGTCATTTGAAGAAGTCTTCGAAAGGCTGCAACAAAGAAAGGACCATTTTATGCCAAAGGAATTGTTACAATCCCAATATGAAGCTCTCTCACCACCCAAAAATGCTATTGTAGTTGATATTAAAGAGCAACCACAAAAAATAGTAGATACAATTTTAATCGCCCTAGATAAATAGAAGAAATACCACTTTACAAATAGCTCAATCTACTTAAAAATGATGGAAACCCAATTGATATTAGCAGTCATCCTCGGTATTGCCGTACTCTTATTTTTAATTTTAAAATTAAAGATCAATGCCTTTATCGCCCTATTGATTGGTAGCATTATCGTAGGTATTTCCGCTGGTCTTGATGCTGAACAGATCATAAAAACTATTCAAGAGGGAATGGGAAATACGCTAGGGTTTGTCGCAACAGTGGTGGGCCTTGGGGCCATGTTTGGGGCTATATTGGAATACTCCGGTGGTGCTAAGACCATTGCCAACTTTATGATTTCCAAATTTGGTGTGCAAAGAGCACCATTGGCCATGGTCATCTCTGGATTTCTAATTGCC
>JBFIGS010000230.1:0-4386 GCA_041602195.1 Sediminicola sp.
CTTCTACGGCTTCCCACTTTTCAAATTCTGTTGAAGAATTAAAATTCTGAAGGTTAAAGGACCCCTTGTAATCTTGTAGGGAACTTACCTCGTTGGATGTTTTGTTCCTAATAATTTTTTTAAAGGGCATAAAGCTTTGCCATAGCTCAACGGTCCTATTATTATCTAGGGACATCACAAGTCTTTTCCCTACTAAGGTTTTGGATTTTATAGTAGTTATTCTGACCTCCATAATTCCTAAACGGTTATAGAAATACCATCGACCGTCAAATTTTTCTCTGTATCCAAATAGAAGTCAATCCTACCTAAGTTAATACCATAACACCCAACTTGATTCACCAAAACCTGCTTTCCTATTCTATTTTTGGTGACTGTTGGTTTATCCAAAAAGGTATGTGTATGCCCACCAATAATCAAGTCTATGTTTTCTGTTCTAGCGGCCAGTTTTAGATCATCGGGAAGCTGAGGGTCATTATAGGAATACCCGAGGTGTGAAAGGCAAATAACCAAATCGCAATTCTCTTCTTTTTTTAGGGTGCCACTTATGCTTTGGGCTATTTCTATGGGATCCAGATATACGGTCTCTTTATAAAGTTTTTTTGAGACCAAACCTTCTAAAGCGATTCCCAATCCAAAAACCCCAACCTTTACACCATCAAGGAGGTATGTTGTATAAGGTTTTACCTGTCCATCCATGACGGTATTGGAGAAATCATAATTAGCTGATAAGAATTGAAATTTAGCGTTGGGTAGTTGTGCATATAGCCCCTCAATGCCATTATCGAAATCGTGGTTTCCGATGGTCGCTGCATCGTATTTGAGCATGCTCATTAATTTAAATTCCAGCTCGCCCCCATAAAAGTTAAAGTAGGGCGTGCCTTGGAAAATATCCCCCGCATCCAACAATAGGGTATTGGGATTATCTTGACGAATCTGTTCAACCAATGTGGCCCTACGTGCTAGGCCTCCCATATTTGGATATTCGGAATGATTGGTGGGAAAGGGATCAATATGACTGTGCACATCATTGGTGTGTAAAATAGTGATATGTTTTAATGACAGGCTCTCGCAGGAGGTTAAACTTAACCCTCCCAGTCCTACAAAGGCTGAGGAGGCTGCGGTTTGGGTCAAAAATTTTCTTCTTTCCATTTTACTTTGTTTGAATAAATCTGTCATCTACAAAGGGCACTATGGTGTCCGTCTTCCTTATGTAATCGATCATGGCATTTCTCAATAGGTAATCCGTTTCAGTTATTCCTATATTATTTGTAAAAAAGTTCATATTATCGCCACCGTTGGCCAAGTAATTGGAGGTGGCCACAAAGTAAGTTCGGTCCTCATCAAAGGGTTTGCCCTGGATGTTAACGGAGGTTAAACTTCCATTTCTATCAATCTTAATCTGAATCCCAGATATAGGATGGGGCTGTCGGGATTGTATTAGATACGCAATTAGGTCCCTTACCGATTTGGCCGTAAGTTCAACAACAACAATTGTATTTTCAAAAGGCATGACCTGGTACATGTTTCTGGCAGTCACATCTCCTTTGGATATTACCGCACGTATACCCCCACTGTTCAAAATGGTAAAGTCTATTTCTTTGTTGGTTCTAGTTTTAAAAATGGGTCCTGCTTCGGACATGACAATATCTGCCATAAAATTGCCGGCACTAGAATTCAGGGCACCATCTTTTGGACTAAAGGTAGCTGTGGCATAAGCCAGAGTGCTGTCCAACACTTCGTTGATCCGGTTCCTATATGGGGTTACAAACTGTTCTATGGAGTCTATTGCAGTGATGTTGGAGGTAACGGGCAATTGTTTACCCTCAATCTTAAAAAGGGTTGGTGGATGTTGTTTACAGGAGACAAACACACCTATTGTTATAATTATAACAAAATGTTGTATTTTTAAATTCATTATACTGCGTATCTTCGTATTAGTTTTGTTTGGATATTATTTACATTTGTATAAATGTAAAAATACATGTTTTTAAGGGCTATCACCGATAAATTTAAACATATGTCTGGGCAAAAATTCCTCGAAAGGGAATTGGGCAAGAAAGCAAAGGGTATAGATGGAAAAAAGGGGGTTACCTCTATAGGTTGTATTGTAAATTTGGACCAGTTCGATGATGTTCAAGCCTTTTACGATTTAGCTCTTGAATTTTCCTTACAACCTAATGCGGTCCAAGTGATTGGTTATAAGGAGGAATACAATAAAAATTCTCCCTACGCCGCACCCATGTTTACGGACAGGGATTTGGGTTGGAAAGGTGAGATACAGAATGGTTATGCCTATGAGTTTTTGAGTAAGGAATTTGATTTGTTGATCAATTATTACACGGAAGATAAGTTGATATTACAATTGATGACCTTGCATACCAAAGCAAGATTAAATGTTGGTTTTGGAGAGGTTGATAAAGATTTAAATGATTTAATATTGAATACTTCGATTAAGGACTTTACTATTTTTAAAAAAGAACTTAAGAAGTATTTGTTTATTCTTAACGAAATTAAATGATGGAACAGTTGCAGGGAACGGGAGTAGCATTGGTCACCCCGTTTAGGAAAGATTTTTCTGTGGATACGGAAGCTTTGGAAAGAATAGTAGGCTTTTGTATTGATGGTGGTATTGATTATTTAGTGGTATTAGGGACAACGGGGGAGTCAGTTACCTTGAGTAAATCCGAAAAACAACTGGTGATCGATACTATTGTATCTGCGAATGCAGGAAGGTTGCCATTGGTTCTTGGTGTTGGCGGAAACAATACCGCTGCTTTGGTAGAGGAACTTCAACAAGCAGATTTAAGGGAATTTGAAGCGATACTTTCTGTTTCACCTTATTACAACAAACCGACACAAGAAGGAATATATCAACATTTTAAAGCTTTGTCCCAAGCTTCGCCTAAGCCCATTATTTTGTACAATGTGCCAGGGAGAACCGGCAGTAATATGTTGCCGGCAACAACGTTGAGGTTGGCCCACGAATTTGAAAATATAGTGGCCATTAAGGAAGCCTGCGGTGATATTACCCAGATTATGCAGATTATTAAAGAGAGTCCAAAAGACTTTATGGTCATTTCAGGGGATGATATTACGGCTCTACCGACAGTACTTGCTGGTGGTGCCGGTGTAATTTCTGTATTGGGGCAGGGTACACCGACCGAGTTGTCCAAGATGATCAAGTTAGGCTTGGCGGGTAATGTTAAGGAGGCATATGCATTGCATTATGAATTGATGGATGCGATGTCCCTTATATTTCATGAAGGAAATCCAGCAGGGATTAAAGCCATGTTTGAATCTCTGAAGCTTTCTACTGCCGTTGTCCGGTTACCCCTAATGGAAGCGACTACTGAACTCAAAGGAAGAATAGATAAGTTTTTAAAATCCCTATCAAAAGTAACTGCATAAGTGCCTCTGACCATCGTGTAATTCTGACAGGTAGTCTGTGTAACGTTAAAACTTCGCTAAATAGACGGAAGAAAGCAGGTCTTAGAACTATTTTAGCCTGTGAAAAAATGTTTTTTATATCCGTTAAGAATCGCTAATTTTGCAGAATGTTTTTAAAAATGAGGCAGCTTTTATCCCTTTTAGTATTTGTAGTTTTATTTAGTTCTTGTAGTGAGTACCAGAAAGTGCTTAAGAATGAGGACAGTTCGGCAAAATATGAAATGGCCGAAAAATTTTACAATGAAGGTGATTATAAGAAAGCAAACAGATTGTTGGAGCAGATTGAACCTAAATATGTAGGCAAACCACAGGGAGAGCGAGTGATGTTCTTTTTTGCAGATTCTTATTTTAAGATTGGCGACTACAATTTAGCTGGTTATCAGTTTGAAAGATTTATTAAATCTTATCCAAAAAGCGAGAAATTACAAGAAGCAGCCTTTCTTGGAGCTCAAAGTTATTATGAACTTTCTCCAAAATATTCATTGGACCAAACGGATACTGACAAGGCATTGGTGAAACTTCAAAATTTCATCAACACCTATCCAGACTCAGAATTTTTTGAGAGAGCCAATATCATGGCCAAGGAACTTACCACTAAAAAGGAAAAGAAGGCGATAGAAATTGTTGCCCAATATAATAAGATCAGTGCTTTTGATTTTAGTTTTCTTACGCCGGCCATTAGTGGTGCGGAAAACTTTTTATCGGATTTTCCTGGATCCATTTATAGAGAAGATGCTTTATTTTACAAATTCAACGCCTCTACTAATTTTGCTATCAACAGTTTTGATTCAAAAAAAGCAGAACGTTTACAGTCAGCTAAAGTGGCCTACAATAATTTAAAGAAGTATTATCCTGAATCAAAATATCTTAAGAAGGCGGATGATATGATGCAAACAATCAATAAAGAATTAGAAAATTTTTCCAAATAAAAATACTTTC